>JALTDM010000135.1 GCA_027074135.1 Bacteroidales bacterium | reverse complement strand
TTCCCCGAATTTATTAAGTATACCTTATACCCCTGTTTTCCAAATGTCGCAGCAGCTCGTAATCCTGCTACTGAGGTTCCATATATTAAAACACTCGGTTCAGCCATTTATCCTCCTTGTTTCGTTTATTTCGTCCCAGTGAAATAGTTTCACATTTCACGGGATAAATTTGTTTCGTTTGTTCGTTGGTTTCTGTCATTTTGCATTTTACAATTTTCATTTTTCAATAACTCCACCCCACCTGTGAGGTTGCCACGCTCCCGTTGGTTGCTCGCAATAACAATGCTATCGGCCGTCTTTATCATTTTATCAACACCACCTTCTTATTTATAACTTTATTTCCTTGCTCAAGCCTCAAGAAATATATCCCTGAAGGAAGATTTGTTATTTTTCCATTATGACAGCCACTTCTGCTTTCTTTTATCTCTCTAATTATCCTGCCATCTATGCTGTAAAGGGAAATCTTGCAAACACCTGATTTTAGTATACTATAAGAGAATGAAATACTCCCCTTGTTTATGGTAGATATATTCAATTTTATCTTTTTATTTATGCCTCTGCTTGATATACCGGAGATATTCTTCACATACAGAGGCTTTGATAAGGTATCATTATCAACACTCATATCAGGAGTAATTATAGAAAATTTCAACATTACATCCAAAGAATTGGAAGGGGCAATCCATTGGGAAAAGCTTACAAGGATACTATCACCTGCAGGAAGATTGGAAACAGACTGGGTATCTGAGTAAAGATTTCCACCTGTTGAGTCTATATACGCTCCAATATCAAAACTCAATGTATCTTTATAAGAATTGTTTCTGACCCATATCTGGGGTGTATAACTGCTGTCTGTTTCAACAGTATCAGGGGAGACAATGGAAATAATACCTGCATCCTTGTATTTCGCATATTTTACTGTGAGGTAATCAAAGTTCGAATCAATATAAGCTCCGCCAGTAACATAGACATTACCACTTCCATCAACTGCTATATCATAAGCATAATCAATGCCACCTTTACTCAGTGTATCTGCCCACATAATGTTTCCGGAAGCATCATATTTCACCGTGAGATAATCAAAATTTGAGTATCCAGTAACATAGACATTGCCACTCTCATTAACCGCTATACCATAGGCATAATCATAATCACCGTTATCCAGAGTATCTTTCCAGAGAATATTACCCAAAAAATCATATTTCACCGTGAAATAATCCCATGTGCCGATATAGGAACTGCCAGTAACATAGACATTACCACTTCCATCAACTGCTATATCATAAACATAATCATTACCACCGTTATCCAACGTATCTACCCATATAATATTTCCCAGTAAATCATACTTTATCGTCAGATAATCATAGTCTGAATCAATGTAGGACTGTCCTGTAACATAAACATTACCAGTTGTATCAACCGCTATACCATAGGCATAACTCCAGAAGCCGTTATCCAGAGTGTCTGCTTGGACAATATTACCCAAAGAATCATACTTTACTGTAAGATAATCAAAGTTTAAACCAATGTGGGAACATCCTGTGATATATGCATTAGCACTTTTATCCACTTTAATATCTTGAGCATAATCATCGTCTCCGTTATCCAACGTATCCACCCATATAATATTTCCCTGAGAATCATACTTGGCTGTAACCCAATCATAGTTTGAATCAATGTAGGAATACCCTGTAACATAGACATTACCATTGGCATCAACTGCTATACCTTGGGCATAATCGTTACCACCGTTATCCAACGTATCTACCCATATAATATTTCCAGATGGGCTATACTTTACAGTAAAATAATCCCGACAAGAATGCCCTGTAACATAGACATTACCTAAACCATCCACTGTTATCCCATAAGCAATATCATCGCCGCCATTGTCAAGGGTATCTGCCCACTCAATTCCATACTGCTGTGCATTCAAACTCAACCCTGTAAATAAAATCAACACACATAAAAAGATATGTTTTATAAAAACCTCCTTGCTTTGCTAATCTCGTTTATCATATATCACCCTCTTGAACATGTTTGTTAATTTCTTTTTCAATAATCTTTTTATGGAATTTAATAAATTCCTCTGCCTTATTTAGAAATTCTTCAACATCTTCTTTCTTAAATGTAATAAAATCTTCGTAATCGCTTTCACCTCTATTAATAAACATTCTATCATAAAACTTCCCCATTTCTACAGGAATTATCCCTGATTTTACAAATTCTTTGTGAAACATTGCTCTTATCCCTGAATGTTTCGAAGCCATTAAATCCTTAGTCCTTAAAAGCGAAAGAACACTATAAAACATTGCATAATAAATTCTATTAATACAAGAATTATAACTTCCTTTTTCAAATAGAATTTTAGCATCTTCAAGGGTCTCTTTTGCTCTTGAAAGTCTATATTTTATAAGTTTGATAACATCCTCATTCACAACCTTACTCCATCTCTTTCTATAAAATATTTTATCTCAGAAACATTATAAGGAAAAAAATTCCATTCCTCTTTTGTATGGACAAGAGGGCTTATTAAAATATCATATTCCAGTTCAAATTGGAAACAAACATCCTTTATTTTCTCTTTTTTATCTCCATCGTCACTACCTATAAGGATAAGCAAGTCTGTATCCGATTCAACCCTGTCATCCCCTCTTGCTTTTGAGCCAAAAAGGACAACCTCTGCCTTAGGCTCAAGTTTTTTTATCTCCTTTATCAATTTTCTCAATATCTCGCTTTCTTTATGTTTCATATTTTTGATATCCAATTTTCTCCTTTATTCTTTGTTTCTCCTCTGAATCCTTCAACCATTCTTTTCCTGGCTGTCAGATGTAAGCTGTTTTTGCACTTTTCATTTTTTATTTAATCATTTGCCCCCTCTTAATCTCCCCCGTATTTCCTATTTTTTCTTTCCCTAAAGGTATCCCCCTCTCTCAATCTCTCCCTCAAGGGAGAGAAGAAAAGAGGAATATCCCCATTTAGTGGGGGGAGAGATGGGAGATTTCCCTCCCTCTGGGAGGGATTA
>JALTDM010000134.1 GCA_027074135.1 Bacteroidales bacterium | reverse complement strand
TGCCAATCTATTAAAAATTTTCTGGTCTTTTTACTTATATCAAAGCTCATTACCTATCTCGCATTTTGACAAGCAATCTAAGTATTTCTATATACAACCAAACCAATGTAACCATTAACCCGAATGCTCCATACCATTCCATATACTTGGGAGCTCCAAAAGTTGAAGCCTTTTCTATAAAGTCAAAGTCAAGTAAAAGATTGAAAGCAGCAAGTCCAACTACAAACAAACTAAAAGCAATCCCCAAACCACTACTACTATTAACAATACCGAGATTAATTCCAAACAAGCTCAAGATAAAATATAACAAATAAAAAAGAGCTATACCAAATGTTGCACCGATAATAATCGACCTTAATCTTGCGGTTACTTTGATTATCCCTGTTTTATACAAAAACAACATTCCAAAAAAAGTTGCAATGGTAAGCCCAACTGCTTGAGGAACAATACCTGGGTACAAAACATTGAAAAAAGCAGATATCGCACCTAAAAACAAGCCTTCCAATATTGCATAAACAGGTGTTAGAATACCCGACCATTTGGGCATAAAAGAATTTGCTAACGCCACAACAAATCCTGCTATAGCACTGCCATACAACCAAGGTTTCACAATAGTCATTGCAGATTCCATGTCTGTTGCCCCAAAGAATTTACTCCATGTATAATATGCTGAAACTAACAACAAACCGAAAATCAATAAAGTTTTATTTACAGTACCATTTACTGTCATCGTTCCTCCGGAATAACTTTCACGCGCTGTTGTTTCAAAAATTTTACTGTTCAAAGTTGGATTTGAACCTCTTACTATATTTGCCATAACTTTTCCCTCCTGTTTAGTTAAAATGTTCTCTATACATTTCTAAAGCTAACAGAGTGTCTTCTGCAATCCATCTTGCCGACTCACTATCCATCTTCTCTATTTCTTTTGCAACTTCCGTAGCTTTGTTATTTAAATATTTATTTCTTCTTCCTATCAATCTTAATGCCGTACTTATTGCCCTTCTTTCCGGCAAAGATGCATCTTTTGCATATTTTGGTGTCAAATTCAAATACTTAGATAAAGTTTCATCTCCTACTTTTATATTCTGAGCAGCTATTTTACCTGCCAAAATAAAGCCTGCTGCCCGTGTTATTTCATTATTAGACTGACAAAGTGTCTCTACAATATCAGTGGCAAAAGGTAATTTAGGAAAAAAATAACCGCTTGCTTGTTCGGCAAGCTCAATATTATCAAACTCTTCCGCTCTATTTATCACCTGCTCTTTGGTTACTCTTTCGGGATCGTCCACAAGCAAAGAAATAATTTTTGTCTCCCTGATATCTCTTTCCCACAAATCATCAGCTAATTCCCTATCAGGATAAAATCGTGAAGCAATATTTCTCAAGTCTGCCATAGACAAACCATAAATCACTTTATACTTCATTCCGGCATTCCTCAACATGTCAGATACTTGTCTGTTTTGAGCAGCTGAAACTAATTTTATCAGCTTTTTATATCTTTCGCTTAGCATTTTTATTTGTTTTTCCCTTCAATAAGTTTTTTAATAGGTTCTATCCCTTCTGGACTTCCACCTTCAATAGCTTTTAGCACAGCACCTCCACCCGTAAAAATATAATATCTGGGGCTGTCAATTGCAACAATATAAAGTCCAGGCAACAACCTCTTAAGTTCCTGCATAGTATCTCCACCACCATACAATTTAATAGCTTCAGTATTTGTATCTATCAATTCATCCAAAGCAATGGTTCCTTCATTAAAATGAGGTGTAAATCCCATTACCGCATTTACAAAAATTGTAGAAGCCGAACGAAAAACTTCATGTACATGTTCATCTTCAAACGATTCCTTAGCCACATCAAGTATGTAGTTTATTTCTTTTTTATTTTTCAAGTCTTCTATGCTAAGTGTCCTGTATTTACCTTCTACCTTACCATCAAGAGTATCAGATTCAACGACATAACCAAGTTCTATAATCTTACCAGGAAATTTTTCTGCATATTCTATAAATTTATGCGCTTGTGCAATATCATCTTCAGTTACGCCTTTAATTTTAAGTCCAAACTTTGCAGCGAGATAAGCATTATAAATCACGCCGCCAAGAATTAAATAGTCCGCTTTTTCCAACAATGAAAACAAAGGACCAATCTTAGTGTCAAATTTTGATCCTGCCACTACTGCCAAAAACGGCCTTTTGGCATCATAAATCCTTTGAAGGTTACGTATTTCTTTCTGCATCAAAAAACCGGCATATGATGGCAAGAAGTTGTTTACCAACACAGTAGATGCGTGCGGCTGCCAAGACCCGAAAGCATCATTCACGAAAATATCTGCCAATCCTGCCAATTGGTGAGCAAACCTGATAGCATCTTCGCCACCTGCTTCTTCTCCGTAAAACCAGCGGGTATTAGGCAAATAAATAGCATCTATTTCATTATTCCTCAAATCCTTAATAAGATGATTCACAGAAGTTTCTACACTTAAATAACCTTTCCCCTCTTCCTTATAAAAATCCGGCACGGAAATATTTATATGAAGTTTCTTTTTTAAGTATTCAACAATAGGAATTACCGAAGTATCCTCACTAATAGTAATTTCTCCCGTTTTTTTATTACGCGGACGTCCGACATGAGTCATCAATATAATTTTGCCGCCTTTGGCATTTATGTGATACAAAGTACCTATTGTCATATCAATACGGTAAGGGTCATGAATTACACCTTTTTTTACCACATTATGGTCAACCCTAACCAAAACTATTTTGCCTCTTAAATCTACATCTTGTATTTTAGGCAATTTATCCAATGTATTCATATTCTTAAAAATTTAGTTTTTCTGCAATTAAATATTTATTCCTGTCACTTGACGAACGTGAAACAAGTTCTCCGAGGAAACCCGCCAAAAACAACTGTACACCAAGAATAACCAAAACCAATGCAATATAAAACAAAGGCTGTGCAACAACCTCACGTACAGGTAAATGATGATAGAGTTTATAAAGTTTCTCGGCAATTATCCACACGGTAATAATACCACCTGCCAAAAACATAAGTGTACCCCACACTCCAAAAAAGTGCATAGGTTTCTTGCCGAACTTTGTTATGAAAAGTACACTAAGCAAATCTAAAAAACCATTGATAAACCTGCTGAACCCGAATTTACTTACTCCGTATTTCCTTGCTCTGTGCACAACAACCTTTTCACCAATATTTTTAAACCCTGCTTGTTTTGCAAGTACCGGAATGTATCGGTGCATTTCCCCGTACACTTCAATGCTTTTTATCACATCGCGCTTGTATGCTTTAAGCCCGCAATTGAAGTCGTGCAACTTGATACCGCTCAAAACCCTTGTTACAAAATTGAAAAACTTACTCGGAACGGTTTTGGAAATTGGATCGTGCCTGATTTTTTTCCACCCCGAAACCAAATCATACCCGTCTTTCATAATCATATTGTACAAAGGCGGTATTTCGTCGGGACTATCTTGCAAATCTGCATCCATGGTTATAACAACATCTCCTTTTGCTTCCGAAAAACCTGTGTGTAATGCGGCGGACTTACCGTAATTTCGCCTGAATTTTATTCCTCGTACATTTGAATTCGTTTGTGATAATGCTTCAATAACATTCCAAGAATTGTCATTACTCCCATCATCTACAAAAATTATCTCGTAAGAAAAACCATTTTCTTCCATTACCCTCTTAATCCAATCATGAAGTTCGGGCAATGATTCTTCTTCATTATATAAAGGTACTATTACAGATATGTCCATATTTTCAGTATTTTACTTAATTATCATCTTTTTTCACCTCTTCAGATTCCGAAACCTTTTCGGACATATTATCATCATCCGCTACAACGTCGTCTATAGGATTAGAATCCCTTTTCAATAAAAATGCTGCTATAAGCGAAAGCACAAACCCCCAAAACGCAAATGAAAAAATTGTACCTATTGCAAAAATATTTGGAGAAATATATTTTAATGACATATCTATTTGTTCTTGTGGATAACCTTTTTCAAGCATAATTTTTTGAGACTGCATTTTAATTGTTTCCATTGTTTGAGGATCCAACCATTTTAAATAAATTAAAACAAAGAAAGAAACAATGATTCCCGCAAAAACCGAAATCAGAAAACCTGAGGCAAGAGCACGGCCATAAGTTATGTATCCATCCTGGTATTTATCCCTTAATACCTTGGTACCATAATATAACAAAAGGCCCAATGCCAAATAATTTAAGATTTGTATAATGGTGGCATTCTGTGTATGAAACATATAACCAATCAGAGAAAAAATCACCAATATCCCACCTAAAATCGCACCATAATTCATGGAATTATTCCAAATCATATTTTTCTTTTCCATAACTAAAATATTTGCTTGTAAAAGTATAAAGATTTTTTGAATAATTTATAACGGGAATTAAGTATTTCACGGTTTATAAATAAGCACAACTGCTGATGAAGATATACCTTCTTTCCTGCCAACAAAACCTAACCCTTCTGTAGTAGTTGCTTTTATCGAAACATTCTCGGTATCAATGCTCATTACTCTTGCAAGTGTTTCCCGCATCGATTGAATATAATTTTTTAATTTTGGCTCTTGCAAGCACACAGTTACATCAACATTACCTATTTCAAACCCTTTACTTCTAATAAGTTCGACGGTTTTTTGCAGCAAAATTTTACTGTCTATATCTTTAAAATTATCAGAATTATCCGGGAAGTGATAACCTATATCTCTTAAAGCAGCTGCACCAAGCAGTGCATCGCATATAGAATGAATCACGACGTCCGCATCCGAATGCCCGTCTAAACCAAATTCATATAGAATTTTCACCCCGCCTAAAAAAAGATTGCGTCCTTCGACAAACCTGTGCACATCATACCCGTAACCTATACGGAAATCACATTGTTTTTGTTTTGTCCTTGGATTTTTGGTCATCTGCTTTCAATGCTTCAAAATCAAACAATAAGGTAAACTTAAGAGTCTTAGCTAACGGATGATTTGCTGTTGTAGGTATTAAATAAGAAAAATCTATTCCAAAAACATTTAATTTTAACCCTAATCCTACAGTAAAATATTTTCTGTTTCCCTTTAAAGTAGGTTCATGAAAATAACCGGCCCTCAATGCAAATTGATTTGCATACCAATATTCAACACCTATCAAATAATTTATTTCCATCATTTCTTCTTTAAACACACTTCTTTGGTCCGGATTTTCAGGATCTGTTTGTATGCCTGGTGCATCATAAAATGACTGAAACATACCTACAGGCACTGAAACATTAGGATCCTTTCCATAAATAATATTTCCATTATTATCATAAACAGGAGGAGAAGGTACCAACAATTTATGCAGCTCTACTGTACCTTGAATCTTATTGTATTCATCAAGTTCAACTTCTAGGGCAGAGCCAAGTTTCAACATAGTGGGTAAAAACTCTTTGTCACCAGTTTCACTATAAGACATTTTTGCACCAATATTACTAATATTCAATCCGGCCATCACCGTAGAAGGTTTTTTTTGTATATCTATTTTTTTGTGATAATAAACTGCAACATCAGACGCAACACTTCTACCGGGATGAGTAGGAACTCCTTCAACCATTTGTCCTTGAGTAAGATTAGAGTTTATGTACCTTAAAACAACAGCAGAGGAAAGATTGTCAGCCATAAGACGAGAATAACCAATTGATAGTGAAAATTCATTTGGCTTATAATCACCTATTGTTTGAGCATTTATATCAGTAAAAGTTATATTCCCCAAAGAAAAATACCTCAGACCACCACTTAACACTTGCCTCTCGTCTATCTTAAAATAACCTGCCAAATACATCAAACTAATGTCTTGCACCAATTGTCTGAGCCAAGGAGCATACGAAATAGATGCACCAAATGCTTTGTTAGAAAAAACATATTTTGCAGGATTATGAAATTGGGAATTAATATCCGGAGATGTTGCTACTCCGGCATCTCCCATTCCTCCAGCTCTAGAATCAACAGGTATTGTCAAAAAAGGAACTGCTGTCAAAATAGGTCTTGCATTATTTAAGTCATCAAGCACTTGCCCTGTAGTATTAGTACTTTGAGCAAAAGTCGTAAATGTTGCTGTAAGTATTCCTATAAAAAGCCCTAAAAATCTTCTCATTACATTAAATTTTTGTTGCGAAAAATCTTAATTTCAGAGGTGCAAATATAAGTAAACTATTAAAATAAAATATTATTGCCTTACAAGCATTATTTTTTTCTTAACGCGGGAGCTTGTTCCACTATTTTCAAAAAATACTACAATTTCAGCAATATACATACCCTCACTAACCTTATTCCCATAATTATCAACCCCATACCAAACAATAGGACCGGCAGTAAATCCTTCATATTTTTCTTTTTGTGATTTTGAATAAATTAATCTTCCAGTCATATCATAAATATTTAAACGAATATCCATTTCTTCTCCGGGATGATTATGTTTAAAAATAAAATTTGTCTTATCCGTAAAAGGATTAGGATAATTCCCAAAAAAGTTTATTTCACAAATACCTGAATTTATAACTTCAAAATTCAATGTTGCCTCACTATAGTTATTCAAAACATCCCATGCCCTGAATGTTAAATTGTGTGTTCCATCTTCCAAATCATACATTTCATATCGTACACTTCCTTTCCGATAATTGTCAAGCTCAGCATTATAATATTCATTTAAAACTATTGAATTTGCCGTATTACCGTCAAGAACTGCCATCAAATCATGCCCAATACCATTACCTGCAGTATTTATACCCGAACTGTCTTCCAAAAATGCCAATAAAACAGGATTCTCATTAGTTATTCCACCATCTTCAAAAGTTGTATCATTCATATATAATTTTATATCAGGTCCGATATCATCAGACACACCATTGCTATCGATACCGAAAATAGCAACACTATCCTTGTAACCCATTGCATCTAAATAATCTGAATTTGCATAATAACTTATTTTACCAAAACCATTTTTATAAGAAATATCCATTGGCACAACAAAACTAAAATGGAACAATCCGTTTTTCACACTCGCTTTCCCTTTATACAAAATTTTATCCCTGACTGCGAACTTTATAATCGGAGAATCTTCATCATTCCCAAGTGTCTGAATCGTATCTTTTTTATCGTAAACAGTGGGATAAATTACTCCATTAAAATCATTTAACAAATTACCATTAAAATCGGTAATTTTACCATACACCGTTACAAGTCCCGTTGAAGCAAGTGTATCTGGGATACTATCCGTAACAATACGATATTGAGGATATGCCAATCTCATGGCAGGATCTCCTAACAAAGCAAATTTCCTCTTATTGTAATCTACTCCAGCCATCCATTTAGTACCCATATAAATATCACCCAGTCTTTGGGTAAAATTATGAGTAAAGGCATTCTGATAAAAAGCCATATTTAAAGTAGCATTCTGTCCAGCACTGGATAACCTTGTAGTAGCAAGCAATGCTATTGCACCACCTCTGTCATTCAAAAACAGAGATTCCCCTGCCGACAACACTTCATAATTATCAAATGGAGCAAACTCACAACTTGCAGTGATAAATAAGGGCATCATATTATAATTATCCCACTGGTTCATTTCTGCTGTTGAAACAACATATTCTGCTGCTAAACCTCTTTCATTTCCATGTCCGGTATAATTCATTATCAAAGTACCGTTATTTATAACATTATTTACAGCAGTATTTGCTTCAGGATACGACTCTCCGGATGGTGTATTAATTTGTTGATATGCATCTAAAAAAATCTTTTTCACATTAAATTCAGGATAATTTGTCATCACATAATCTGCAATAGTATTAGATTGATTGAGATGCAATCCGTTGTCTTCGTCATCAGCAATAAAAGTTATACGAGTACGCCAAGAACCAAATGTAGAAGGATCATAATAATGTTTCAACTTGCGAACAGCTATGGCAGCCTCAGATTTACTTTTTATAGGGAAACGACCTATTCCCATATCAATATAACCGGATGCGCCACCTTCTCCCTCATCCAGTAATACATAAAAATCATCCATTACTAATGTAGATGTCAAATCTAATGAATTACCCCACTCAAATGTTGGAATAAAATTTGTATTTCCGGGATAGTCATTCTTATTATCAAAGGAACCATCTCCAAATAATAGAACATATTTAGGCATTTTACACAAACCATTATTTGCCCTATCATAAAACATTTTCAAAAAATTACGTATTGCTCCGGCTTCTTTTCTTCCTGAGGCAAATTCATTATAAATCTTTGTAACATCAAACACTCCCACATCTAATCCATCCTTTTCTCTGTGTAAATCTGCAACTTGTTTAGCATAATCCATAAAATTAGGATGAGTTATAATTATCAAATCATAATCGGAAATTTTATGTAAATTTTGATTTTTAACAATTGAAACGTATTCAGGTTTTTGATAAACTGTTCCATCAAATAAAATATATTTTTTTATAATATTAGCACTATCTTTAAAAATAATATAATTTCCTTCGGTTTGATATTCTATTTTTTTAACATTTAACGGATTGGTAATATCCCACAATACAGGAGAATAAGAAGTTGTATTTTTTATTTTAAATAAAACACATGAAGAGTCAGACACATCTGGTATATTATTAAAATTAAGCATGCCTCCTCTATATATCAACTTTTTATACGCATTAACATCTATATAATTCAACCATCCTTTTGAATCATAATCAGGATAATTATAAGTAATGGTATATTCCAATGTATTACTATTCACGGTAGCATCGGAAATTACATAATTATAATTCCCAAAAGAGTAATGTCCATATGGTGAAACATCAATCGTAGTTAATGGTGAATTATTTAATTTTACATTAAAATTTGTAGTTTGAGCTGAACGTGCAACAACATAAATTTTTGTACGAATAGGCTTTGACAAATCAAGATCGGTAAAATTAAACTTGAAATATCTTGTAGGTGTCCTGTAATCAAAACTTTCACCCACCCATAGGTTCCCTGAATGTGTCAAATTCTCCGATTGAACATCATGAGCAGAATATGCCAAAAACTCCGTAAGCGTGTCGGAAGCAACACCATCCACCTCCCCCTTTATAGTTATTTGTTTGGGTTCTCCACTGTTGCATGTTATAAAGTAATAAGAATACGCATCATATAAATTCCAATTAAATAACATCATATTAGAACCATTATTCCAAGCCCATTTATTTGGCGATTGGGCATAAAATAAAATATAATCTCCGGAATTAAAAACTCCGTCATTACCCGTTACGTAAACAACCGGGACTTCCGGTAAATCATCAATATATGTTGAATCAACATAAGAAGAAAGTTGTCCACCTGAATATCCGTAAACTCTCACATTCTCAGGTGAAGAAAACCCCATACTAACTAAATCGTCGTAAGTCAATTTATAAACTCCATCTGAACTCAACCTCACCTTAATCCATGAACCTGATGCTAAAACAGAAGTGTCTGAATACGAACGAACAAATTTTTTTTCTCCTACTTTGTTAGAGGTCAAAGAAACTCGAATATTTTTTATTTTAAACAATGTATCACCATGTTGAAAATTTGTTATGAATGTAATTGTAGAAAGAGGTTTATGTTTTGCATACCCATTTTTTATATAAATTTTAAAATTATTCGGATAATTTATAACTGTTGAATCCTCATATAAAGTATCAAACACAACCTTATATGATTTTAAACTGTAAAATCCTCGAAAAGTTTTAGATGCCCACTCAACATTATTGTTGTCCCGAAACATATATAAACTTGCATCACCAACATTTAAGATTATTTTTTTTTGAGCTTGGGAAATATTTAAGAAAAACGGGAAAAAAGTAAATATCAAAAATAATTTCTTCATTATATTTTTTT
>JALTDM010000133.1 GCA_027074135.1 Bacteroidales bacterium | reverse complement strand
TTTTCTAAGTGATAAATTTTGCGAAAGGAGTTGTTTTTACATGAAGTTAAAAATTTATATGACTTCTATTATGGAGTTTGGATTAAATAATCCGCCATTTTGCCATAAAATCCCATGCTTCTAAGACAAAAAGTCATTAAAAATTTTGTGGCAAAAAACTTGTAGTATTTTGAAGCAAAAAACAAAAAAGGAGGATAAAATATGAATTTAGATAATTTTACAACCAAAGCCCAATCGGTAATAGAAAAAGCCGTTCAATTGGCTGAAAGTCATCAAAACCAAGCCATAGAACCGGCTCATTTGCTGTTGGGCATTTTTGAAACAGACGAAAATATATTGAATTATATTTTTGCCAAGGCAGGTGCAAATGGACAAATCATAAAAAAGTCCGTAGAAAAGGTAGTTGAAGGTTATCCGAAGGTAAGTGGTGGGCAGCCTTATTTGTCGAGAGATGCAAATACAGTAATCCGTAAGGCAAATGAATTTGCCAAAGAATTCGGAGACCAATTTATTTCTGTGGAAATCCTGTTTTTGGCAATAGTGGACGGAGGTGACGAAACCGCACGTTTGCTCAAAGATGCAGGTCTTACCGTTGCAGATGTTAAAAAGGCTATACAAGACTTGCGAAAGGGTAGCCGTGTAACTTCGCAATCTGCCGAAGACACTTACCAAGCATTGGAAAAATACGCCATTAATTTCAATGAAATGGCACGTACGGGTAAACTTGATCCCGTAATCGGCCGTGATGAAGAAATCAGGCGTGTGTTGCAAATTTTGTCTCGTAGGACAAAAAATAATCCTATCTTGGTAGGTGAGCCCGGTGTGGGTAAAACTGCCATTGTTGAAGGCTTGGCTCACAGAATAGTAAAAGGTGATGTGCCTGAAAATCTGAAAGACAAAATAATTTACGCACTTGATATGGGGGCACTTGTTGCCGGTGCCAAATACAAAGGTGAATTTGAAGAAAGGTTAAAATCTGTAGTAAAGGAAGTTGTAAACTCCGACGAAAGAATAGTTTTGTTTATAGATGAAATTCACACGCTGGTAGGTGCCGGTAAGGGTGAGGGTGCAATGGATGCCGCAAATATTTTGAAACCGGCGTTGGCAAGGGGAGAACTCCGTGCCATAGGTGCTACAACTTTGGATGAATATCAAAAATATTTTGAAAAAGACAAGGCACTTGAACGCCGTTTCCAAATGGTGATGGTTGACGAACCGAGCGTGGAAGATGCAATATCAATATTGAGAGGACTGAAAGAAAGATACGAAAACCATCACAAAGTAAGGATTAAAGACGAAGCAATAATTGCAGCTGTAGAATTGTCGCACAGATACATAACAGACCGTAAACTTCCCGATAAGGCTATTGACCTTATTGACGAAGCTGCTGCTAAACTTAGGTTGGAAATGAATTCCGTGCCGGAAGAAATTGATAAGCTGGAAAGAAAAATAATGCAGCTCGAAATCGAACGGGAAGCAATTAAGCGCGAAAACGACAAAGAAAAACTCGAACAACTGAATAAGGTTATTTCCGAATTGTCGCAAAAAAGAGACGAACTTAAGGCTAAGTGGGAAAATGAAAGGAATATCCTTAAACAAATACACGAACAAAAATCACTGATAGAACAATTGCAATTTGAAGCCGAAAAATCAGAAAGAGAAGGTGATTATACCAAAGTAGCCGAAATAAGATACGGAAAAATACCGGCAGCCCAACAAAAGATAGAAGAACTGCAAAAGCAATTGCAAGAATATCAAGGCGAAACACCGCTTATCAAAGAAGAAGTAGGTGTAGAAGACATTGCAGAAATCGTGTCGAAGTGGACGGGCATACCGGTAAGTAAAATGATGCAAAGCGAAAGGGAAAAACTTTTGCATCTGGAAGAAGAATTACACAAGCGTGTGGTAGGTCAAGATGAAGCAATTCGTGCAGTAGCTGATGCAGTAAGGCGAAGTCGTGCAGGCATACAAGACCCAAACAGACCTATTGGCTCATTTATATTCCTTGGTACAACGGGTGTAGGTAAAACCGAGCTTGCAAAAGCATTGGCAGAATACCTGTTTGACGACGAAAATATGATGACCCGTATTGATATGAGCGAATACCAAGAAAGACATTCGGTATCACGCCTTATCGGTTCGCCTCCGGGATATGTCGGATACGAAGAAGGTGGTCAACTGACTGAAGCTGTGAGAAGAAAACCTTATTCGGTGGTATTGTTTGACGAAATAGAAAAAGCACACCCGGATGTATTTAACATCCTGTTGCAAGTGCTTGATGACGGAAGACTTACTGATAACAAAGGACGTGTGGTAAACTTTAAGAATACCATAATCATAATGACATCGAACTTGGGTTCGGAAATTATACAAGAAAGATTCAAAAACCTGAGTGACGATCCTAAAGAAAGAGAAAAAGTAATAGAAAAGACTAAAGAAGAATTGTTTAAATTGCTTAAAAAGCGTATAAGACCAGAATTTTTGAACCGTGTGGACGATATTATAATGTTCAAGCCGCTGACGAAAGAAGAAATTAAGCAAATAGTAAGGTTGCAAATTAGCAGGGTTAAGAAGATGCTTGAAAAACAAAATATTGACATTGAAGTAACAGAAAAAGCTGTAGAATACATAGCTGAAGAAGGATTTGACCCGCAATTCGGTGCAAGACCGATTAAGAGAATGATTCAACGGGAAGTTCTGAATGAATTAGCCAAAGAACTGATAGCCGGAACGATAACATCTAATGACAAGATAACAATAGACTTTGATGGAGAAAAGATTGTGTTCAAGCAAGAGAAAGTAACCGCATAAGGTGATTTTCATAGGTCTAACTGGTGTAAGGGGCTGTCCAAAAAGGCAGCCCCTTTTTATTTTATTTCTTTGGATTTCCGCTAGCATTCCCATTGCCATCTCGCTGGTTTTTAGTATATTAGCGACATAAAAACAGTTTAGATTATGCGACCTGTTTTTAAGGAATATTTACAAGGACAAGGCACATTATTCCCTGAGAGGTTGGATGATTATATCCCGAAGGA
>JALTDM010000132.1 GCA_027074135.1 Bacteroidales bacterium | reverse complement strand
CACCTACACCTGAAGCATCTGCTGTGTTTTCTGCTGTTGCCTTTGCCTCTCCTTTATTAATAACATCCACATGTTTTATGTCAATTTTTGACTTAACACTTGTTGATTGCTGAATATTCAATAAACCTGCGTTATTTTGAATTGAAGCTCCACTAGAAGCTGTTCCTCTTTGTGTTGCTTCTTGAGTAGCAATATTTGTATTTTTGACTGTAACATCATCCACTTTTGTTTCATTAAATCCTCCAAGAGCAAAAATTGTCATAGTGGACAGTATTCCTAAAGTAATTATTTTTTTCATGGCGTGATAATTTTTTATGCAAATTTAATTATTTTTTGTCGGTTAGACGTGAAAAGTTTAGTTTATCCACATTATTACCTTGTCGTTGTTTATATATTTAGATAAATCGTTTGAGAAAATTATTACAAAAGCATCTATTAAAGGTAACACTCCAAAACCGCCACCAATAGTTAAAGTATATGCTATTGGCACATACATAGAGGTACCTAAATATATTCTGTGTCCACCTAAAGGTCCCGTTAAAAGTAAAATCAATAATGCAGTACCTTTATTTACTCCGACTTTTTCTTTTATCTTTTTTATAACTTTGATTTTGAACTTGTCTGTATTAGTTAATCTAATACTGTCTTCTAAATTTTGTTCTTTACTATCGGATATTAAAATATAATGATACGTAACCACATTAGTTTTTGCAGAAATCGGCTTTGTTATTACAATGATAAACAATAAAAAAAATAGTATTTGTTTACCTCTTAGAATATTGAAGTTCATAATATTTTTGGTAATTTCCGGAAGTGACATTTTCCAGCCATTCTTCGCTTTTCAGATACCAATCTATTGTTTTTTCAAGAGCTTCTTCAAAACTGTGTTCGGGTTTCCAACCTAATTCATTCTGTATTTTTGAAGAATCTATTGCATAGCGTAAATCGTGTCCGGCACGGTCTTTTACAAAAGTTATAAGATTTTCGGCAGGTTCTTCGCGATTAAGTTTTTTGTCCATTATTTTGCAAATCTTACGCACTAAGTCTATATTAGTCCATTCGTTGCTTCCACCAATGTTATATGTTTCTCCTCTTTTGCCTTTGTGAAAAACAAGATCAATGGCTTTTACATGGTCTTCTACAAAAAGCCAGTCTCTTATGTTTAGTCCTTTACCGTAGATTGGTAAAGGTTTGTTATGTTTTATGTTGTTGATAATCAGCGGTATAAGTTTTTCCGGAAATTGGTAAGGTCCGAAATTGTTTGAGCAATTTGTAATCTTCACTGGGAGGTTGTAGGTTTTATAATATGCCCTTACAAAATGGTCGGAGCTTGCTTTTGAGGCAGAATACGGACTATTTGGACGGTACGGTGTTTCTTCCGTAAAATAGCCTGTTTCCCCCAAAGAACCGTAAACTTCATCAGTGGATATGTGATAAAAAACTTTGTCTTCCAAATCGTCTTCCCATATTTTTCTCGCAGCATTAAGCAAATTAACAGTTCCGACAACATTGGTGTATATAAAAGCCATAGGGTCAAGAATAGACCTGTCAACATGTGATTCGGCAGCAAGGTGCAAAACTCCGTCAAAACAGTACTTTTCAAAAATTTCAAACATCTTGTCCGAATCGACAATGTCGGCTTTTATGAAGTGGTAATTAGATTTGTTTTCAATATCTTTCAGGTTTTCCAAATTGCCTGCATATGTTAATTTATCAAGATTGTAAATTTCGTATTCGGGATATTTATTAACAAAGTGTCTTACTACATGGCTTCCTATAAATCCTGCACCGCCGGTTATCAGTATTTTTTTCATATATTTATTTTTTATTTGTATTGTCACCCCTCTGTTTCTCCCCTCCCACGGGAGAAATTTATTTACTCCCTTGAGAGCCTGTCACGAACACGTTTCAGGAAAGGATTGAGGTGGGTGATCGTGATATTTAATTATTGAATGTCAAAATAATCATTTATTAGGTTTTATAAATGTTTCATAAAACTTCTATTTTATTGATTTGCCCAAAAAACTGTTGAAACTTCGTAATCTTCAAAGTTCAAATTCAGTGTTTTGGAATTGTTAGCTATTTCATCAATGAACTTTCTATCCATCTTTTTGCCAGCTCTCAATGTATATGACCTTGATGTAAAGAGTCCAACTCCATTTTTTATATTTGTATAAAATGGTCTATCTTGTACCATACTATTTGTAGGTGTTGATACCTGCATATATTTATACATATCTTCCGAGCCAGTGTAAATATAAAAATCCATGGCTTTCTTTTTTACCACTCTTGTCACATTCGGGTCAACAGGTATGTTTTGAACAAGAAAATTCAAAAAATCATCTAAGCTTATACTGTTTGATAATTCTTGTCCACCATCATCATTTATTGATGTCTTTTGTGCAAAAGACATTTCAATTGTTTTTTCTGTAGTGTCTGTTGGTGTTAGTTCGTAATAATGAAAAACTATTTTTAATTGATATAACCTAGCTCCTTTTCCACTCATCCACGTAACTTTGAATGGAGAAGGAGATGGTAAAGGAACTGAATAAAAATCACTGTATGGTGGTGTTTTTATTTCAATATCATTTAATAAAAATGTGGAAGCACTGACATTTTTATCTCGATCTGCCACATAAACCTTTAAGTCGTAACGGAAATCTGACGGATTTTCGTTATCTCCCAAAATTTTACCATTGTAATAATAAACAATATTGCTGTCAGTAGCAAAAATACCAGGTTCTTTTTCTAAAATAGTATCTTTGAAATCAAATACCTGAACAATGTTTCCGGTATTAATATTCACTTTTTCAAGAGTAACATTTATATTATGATAATTCAATGAATCACTGTGTTGTGCCATTTCATAGGCGCTTTCATTGCCTAAAAAAGCTTTGTTTACCTTGATGTAATGAATCGTGTCATGCTGATTCAACACACCGTAAACCACTGTAATATCTTTCCACGGTGCATTTATATCAACCTTAGTACTACAAGAAAATAATGATACCAGTAATGCTAAAATGAATATGTTTTTGAATTTTTTCATTGAAATTTATGATACCTTTGTCCTGATTAAACTGTGCAAATGTAACAAAATTTTATTTACAATGAAAGTGAGAAAAGTAACTACACATGTATTGAATGAAATGAAACTTCACGGAGAAAAAATATCCATGCTTACTGCTTATGACTATTCTATGGCAAAAATACTTGATAATGCGGGTATCGACGTAATTCTTGTTGGTGATTCTGCATCAAATGTAATGGCCGGATTTGATACTACATTGCCAATAACTCTTGATGCTATGATTTATCATGCATCTTCAGTGGTAAGAGGTGTAAAAAGAGCCCTTGTTGTGGTTGATATGCCATTCGGCACATATCAGGGAAATAGCAAAATGGCTCTGCAATCTGCAATTAGAATAATGAAAGAAACAGGTGCACATGCCGTAAAAATGGAAGGAGGTGAAGAAATAGAAGAGTCCGTCAAGAGGATAATTTCCGCGGGTATTCCGGTTATGGGACATTTGGGACTTACTCCGCAAAGTATATATAAATTCGGAACTTATACTGTAAGGGCAAGAGAAAAAGCAGAAGCAGAAAAGTTAATAAATGATGCTCATGTATTGCAAAATGCAGGGTGTTTCAGTATAGTATTGGAAAAAATACCAGCTAAACTTGCAGAAGAAGTTACGTCACAGTTGAGAATGCCTGTAATAGGTATTGGTGCTGGTAATAAAGTTGATGGTCAGGTACTTGTTTTGCATGATATGCTTGGAATTACACAAGAATTTTCACCGCGTTTCCTCAGAAGATATGCAAATTTATTTGATTTAATTACCGATGCAGTAAGGAATTATATTGATGATGTAAAAAGTATGGACTTTCCTAATGAGAATGAACAATACTAAAATGCAGGATATTGTTTCAAGAGTTATTTATGAAGATAACCACATAATTATAGTGAATAAATTGCCCGGGGAGCTTGTGCAAGGCGACAAAACCGGTGATACGACACTTGCCGACAAAGTGAAATTTTACCTAAAAGAAAAGTACAACAAGTCCGGAAATGTTTTTCTTGGTGTAACTCATCGTTTGGACAGACCTGTTAGTGGATTGGTAATGTATGCTAAAACAAGTAAAGCATTATCCCGTCTGAATGAAATGTTCAAAAAAGGGAATGTTCAAAAAACTTATTTGGCTATTACGGAAAGTGCTCCTAAAGCACCGGAAGGTTTGCTCGTAAATTATATCAAGAAAAACGAAAAGCAAAACAAAAGTTATGTTTATGATAAACCTGTGCAAAGTGCAAAAGAAGCAAAACTAAAGTACAAAGTATTAGGGAAATCTGAAAGATATTATTTGTTAGAAGTTGAATTGCTTACTGGCAGGCATCACCAGATAAGGGCACAACTTTCACACATTGGTTATATAATAAAAGGTGATCTGAAATACGGCGCAAAAAGGTCAAACAGGGATGGTGGAATTGACCTGCTTGCTTATAAATTAGAATTCATTCATCCAGTAAGAAAAGAAAAAATGATATTTATTGCACCGTTTCCGGCGTATAAATTATGGCAATATTTCAAGAATATTGTTTAATCTTTTTCTGCTTCTGACAGCAGTTTATCAATAATTTGTTCGCTTGTAATATTTTCAGCTTCAGCTTTGTAGTTTCTTAATATACGGTGTCTTAATACAGGGTATGCAATGGTTTTTATGTCATCTATGTCCGGAGAATACTTGCCTTGAAGTGCGGCATGCGTTTTAGCACCAATAATTAAATATTGTGACGCTCTTGGTCCTGCCCCCCAACTCACATATTCTTTTACAAAGTCTATTTTGTTTGATTCTATCGGCCGACTGAAAACTGCTGTTTTTACTGCAAATTTTACCACATTATCATTTACGGGCATTTTGCGAATAAGATGTTGGAAATAAAGTATTTCTTCATCAGAAAGTACCGCTTCCGGTTGTTGGTTTTGCACAGTTGTTGTCTGTTTTACAATTTCCACTTCTTCTTCAAGGGAAGGATAATCTACTTTTATATTGAACATAAATCTATCAAGTTGTGCTTCAGGAAGAGGATAAGTTCCTTCTTGTTCTATAGGATTTTGTGTAGCAAGTACAAAAAATGGTTTTCCTAATTCGTATCTTTTCCCTGCGGCAGTAATGGCTTTTTCTTGCATTGCTTCCAGTAGTGCCGATTGTGTTTTTGGCGGAGTACGGTTTATTTCGTCCGCGAGTATGAAATTGGCAAAAACAGGCCCTTTTACGAATTTAAAGCTTTTGTCTTTGTCCAAGATTTCCGTCCCAATTATGTCGGAAGGCATAAGGTCGGGAGTAAATTGTATTCTATTGTATTTAAGACCCAAAACCTTTGCAAGTGTGGTAACGAGCAGAGTTTTTGCCAGTCCCGGAACACCGAGTAGCAATGTATGTCCGTTTCCGAAAATAGAAATTATTACGTTTTGGATTACTCCGTCTTGCCCGATTATGACTTTTGAAAGTTCTTGTTTTATTTGATTGTATTTATCGTTTAATGCTTGAATAGCTTCTACATCACTACTGTATTTCATATTTATCGTTTTTTCAGCCAGTTATATGTGAACTTGCAATCTTTGTATTCGTCGGAATTTATTTTTATGTATGTATTTTTTATTTCATCTTTAACCCACTTATCCAGTGCTTTTTGTTTTTTGTTGTTAAGACATAAATTTTTTATGTATTGATAATCTTCTTTAAGGTTAGCTCTATGAGGTGGGATAATTTTAGTAACTTGAATTATTTTTAACGACTTTTCTCCGGAAACAGGATCTATAAATAAAAAAGGAGTGGAAATATCACCCGATTTCATTTTAGGTAATATATCCAGCATTGTCGGATCTTTTATTTCATTGAGTGTGAAACGACTTAAATTTGTTTGAGGATTCATAATTATTCCACCATTATATTTTGTTCGTTCGTCATCAGAATATTTTTCAGCTGCTTGTGCAAACGTTAGTGTATCTTTAAGTATGAGAGAACGAATACTATCTAGTTTGTTTTTTGCTTTTATTAGTTGGTTATCGCTTATTTCAGGTTTAATCAGGATATGTTTTACGTGTATTCGATCTCCTTGTTTTTCTACAAGCTTAATTATATGGAAACCGAATTTTGTTTCTACTATCCTGGAAATATCTCCCGGATTTTTTAATGCAAATGCTGCTTTTGCAAAATCAGGATCAAGAGTTGTTCTTCCGACCCACCCAAGATCACCTCCATGTTTTGCAGATTCCAAATCATCTGAATATAATCTAGCCATTGCTTCAAAGCTACCACCATCTAATATTTTTTGTCTGATATCGTCAAGTTGTTTACGGATTCGCCACTTTTCCCTATCATCAATTTTGGGTTTAATTACTATTTGTGCTATTTCATATTGTCTGTCGAAAACTTTAAGGCTGTCTTTCGGTATTTGTTTATAACATTCTTCTACTTCTTCCGGAGAAATATCAATATCTTTTGTAATTTGATTTTGTTCTTTTTCAATTAACATTTGATTTCTTAATTGTTCTTTAAGATCTGCTTTTATTTCAAGTAATGTTTTACCAAAGTATTGTTCTAATTTTTCTTGTGAGCCTATTTGTTGTATAAAATAATTTATTCGTCTATCCAAGTTGTTTTGAACTTCAGTTTCGGATACTTTCAAACTGTCAATTTTTGCTTGATTAAGTAATAATTTTTGAAACAGGAATTGTTCCAAAATTTGACATCTTAGTGCTTTTCTTTTTTCCGGTGTTGAAAAATCTGCTTGACCCGATGATTTGTACTGGTAGTATTGATTTTCTATGTCTGATTTTAATATTATTTCATCTCCTACGATTGCTACAACTTCGTCTATAACATTTTTTTGTGCATAAACTGAAATGGATAAAATTAATAATAATACAGTTATGATTTTATTCTTCATTTTCTTTAATAACATAAGTTTTGTCTATATAAAAATTCTTGTTGCTCAATGCGTCTTGATAAGTGTTGTTTACCAGCTGATAAAACAAAGAAACTTTTCTCTTGTGCAATATGATTTTTTTCAAATTATCTTTTACAAGTTCGTAAGGTATAGTGTCACCCGGCAACATAAAATCGGACACATATAACATTTCGTCAACCAAAGTGTCTGCCGGTGCACTTTTTATAAATAATTTACCTTTTTGCAAATTTTTATTTTCGATTTTGTAATTTTCTTTAAAAGGCTCAAAGTTAATCCACCTCTCACCAAAATCACTAAGATAATATTTGTGTTCGCTACATATTTTTTTTATTTCATCGAAGTTTTTATCAGCATCTTTCATTAGTTTACGAATTTCATAATATTTATAACTTCTTTTAGGAACTTTTACTTCTACTGCTTTGATAATGGGTTGTTTCAATCTGTAATCAAAATTATATGAGTGATAGAAAGATACCAGCTCCGTATCGGAAATTGCTGTATCAAGTTTTTGCTTGATATACAGTTGTTTATATTTATTTACGAACAAATCTGTTTTGTATTCGTTAACAAGTTTTTCTATTCTTGCTCTATCTAAATCGTTAAGGTTATTTTCGGCTTCTTGTTTTAATAGTTGATTTACCACCCAATTCCTTACATAAGCTTTGATAACATACAGGCTGTCTTTCCCTTTAAAGTTGTTTTCTTCCATCAATTCTTTAATCTCAGATTTGGTCAGAACCGCATCATTGACCTTGGCAACAATATCTTTTTCGTTTACATTATTGTGTTTACAGCCCGCCAGGATTATTATTAAGCTCGAAACGGCTATTATAAACTTCTTCATTTTAAGTTACTATTGATTTAATTCTTTTTTAATTTCATTGAGTACGTTTTTATCTATGAAAACTTTATGTTTTTTCTTTAGTTCTTTTATCCATTGTGCTTCAAGATAATTTTGATAATCGGAAACAACAAGTCCTTTTACTTCTTTTAGAGGTTTTGGAGTAGGGGCAACTTTATTCTTCAGATAAACTATTTCATTTTCTTTTGGTTGATAAACGTAAGGTATTTTGCCATTTGATTTTGTCAACGCTTCGTCTATTTCAGTTTTTTTGCCTTTCTCAAAAAGCCCCTGATATTCAATCGATACCGCATTTTTATATTTTGTATTTATTTTGTCTGCTAATTCTTCTGGGGTATAATCTGTTTTGGTATTTTTTGTGATTAATTTCAAAAGTTTCTTTTCAGCTTTTTTGTTATTTACTTTAAATTTTGCTACTTCATATCTTACAGGATACAAATAATTGTTTTTATGTTCTTCATAAAATTTCTTCAAGCCGGCAGTATCCTTTACGGCTTTTTTCCAAACCATATCATCCATTATATCAAATAGTAAAATGCCGTCGTGATATTCTTTCAAGACAAATTTGTATTCAGTGTCCTTTTGTGGAAGTTTATTTATTTCGTAGTTCCTTACAAAGTTATCAGCAAATTTATTAAACTCTTCATTTATATAAAATTTCACAGGTATTTTCTTTTCGTTTTCTTCTTCTTTTCTTCTGAGACTATGTTTCTTAGATTTTTCTATCAGATATTTTGCAAATTCTTGTTGACTGAATTCTTTACCGTCCAGAGTAAACAGTGTCTTGTTTAGTTTTGCAAGTTTTACTTTGTCAGGTTTACCATACATAATAGAATCACCTGCAGCTTTGTAAAATGCTGCCAGTGCTTTTTTGTAGTAAGAAAAGTTGTATTCTTTTTTCAATTTTTCAATTTTAGATTTTGTTATTAGTTGGTATCTGTCGCTTTTTTTGAGTTGGGTGAGTAGCCCTGGTTTCATTTCTTCATAAGACTTAATTGGGGCAACATTTATCAATTTCAAGATATGAAATCCGATAGGGGTTCTAACAGGTTTTGATATATCACCAACATTTTTGAGAGAAAATGCCGCTTTTTCAAAAGGTTCTACCATATCTCCTGTTCCAAACCAATTAAGAAGTCCACCTTGATATGCAGATCCTTTGTCATCAGACAATTTTTTTGCTAATTCGGCAAAATCCGCACCGTTTTGTAATAAATTGTATATAGAGTCAATTTTTGCTTTAGCCTTTTCAACTGTCTTATCATTAGAATATAAAGGAACGGCAACAAGAATGTGCGCCACTTGTACACGTCCCCGGTTAGGTCTACGTCCCGTAACTTTCACTATATGATATGCACTTCTTGTTCTAAAAGGTTTAGAAAATTTACCGAGAGGAGTATTATAAGCAACAGATTCAAATTTATAAGGATATCTTAAAACATTGAACCATCCCATATCGCCACCCCTTGCAGCTGTAAATTTACTTTCTGAAAACTTCTTGGCAACTTCTGCAAAATCTTTACCTTTTTTTAATTCGTTGTAGGCTTTCCATATCTTTTTGTATGCTTTAAGTGTATCTTCGGGAGTAGGATCTTTAGGCATTAAAACCATAATCTGACTTGCCCGCACATCTGTTTTCATACGATTGTATGCTTCTTTCAGCAGTTCTTCCAATTTTATGGAATCTACCAAATAAGGTTTAACAAGTTGATTCTTATATACATTATATTCTCTTTTAAAACTTTGTGTAGTATCGTACCCTTGATCCTCAGCTTCTTTTACTTTGAGCCTGAAATTAACGAATAAATCCAAGTAATCCTCAACACTCTTACTATTCTCACTGCTAATACTGTTGTTTTTCTTATATATGCGGATAAATTCATTTTTAGTTATTGTGTCTTTACCGTCAATAATTATAAACGGTTTATCTTGTTTTTGTTGTGCTGTAGAAGCATAAGCAATCAGTAACAATACCAATCCTGCAATTTTTCTAATCATAACTTATCGTTTTTTGAGAATCAAATAAAAACAACTGCAAATTTACATTCTTATTTTGTATAGGACATAATTTATTGTTTTTTTT
>JALTDM010000131.1 GCA_027074135.1 Bacteroidales bacterium | reverse complement strand
TAAGCACCAGATGCTCTATGCGTTCCTCAATAGTTTCAATGTGTCCGAACATCATTGTAGCGGAAGTGGGCAAATTCATTTTGTGGGCAACTTCCATTACATCAAGCCATTGTTGAGTGTTGCATTTGCCTTTGGAAATAATATTCCGCACCCTGTCGTTCAATATTTCCGCACCTGCTCCCGGCAGACTATCTAAGCCTGCTTCCACGAGTTTTTCAAGTACATATTCATAACTTTTGCCTTCTTTGTGAGCTATATAATGCACTTCGGAAGGACTCAAAGCGTGCAATTTAAGATCGGGATACATATCTTTAATCATGCTGAACAATCCCGTATAAAATTTCAAATCCAACTTGGGATGTAAACCGCCTTGCAAAAGCAACTGGTAGCCGCCTAATTCATATAGTTCATCAATTTTTTCAATATATTCCGCCATAGTGGTTATGTAGCCTTCGGGATGTCCGGGCTTGCGATAAAAATTACAAAACTCGCATTGTGCCACACACACATTGGTAATATTCACATTGCGGTCTATAATCCAACCAACTATTTTGCTGTTGCCTGTTTTTTGTTTCCTTATTTCGTCAGCAACCAATATAAGCTCATTTAAAGGTGCATTGTTGTAAAGGTGTACACCTTCTTCCACAGATAAAAATTGCCCTTCCAAAGCCTTGTTCAGAAGGGCTTGAGTATTATAAATTGTTTTTTCCATTGTTTAGTCGTCCAATCTTTCAATTAGCTTTTTGATGAGCAAAGTCATTTTGCCTTCACTTTTCTTTGCAGCTTCCAGCACATGTTCGTGTGATACTTCAACAATCTTTCCCGGCACACCCAAATCTGTAATAATCGAAACTGCAAAAACCGGCAGCCCCATATGACGGGCAACAATAACCTCCGGCACAGTTGACATTCCTACGGCATCGGCACCAATAATACGGAAATAACGGTATTCGGCAGGAGTTTCAAAAGTAGGTCCTGTCACGGCACAATACACACCCTTACGAACTGTTATACCTTCTTCTTTTGCGGCTTCTTCCACAATTTTTATCATTTTCTTGTCGTAAGGTTCACTCATATCAGGAAAGCGAGGTCCAAGTTTTTCATTATTTGGTCCGATAAGCGGATTTGGAATCAAGTTTATGTGGTCGGTAATAATCATTATATCGCCAATTTCAAATTCGGGGTTTACACCACCGCTTGCATTGGAAACAAACAGCCTTTTTATTCCTAAAAATTTAAGCACCCTCACGGGAAAAGTAATTTCTTGAGCTATATATCCTTCATAATAATGGAAGCGACCTTGCATTGCAACAATATTCTTTCCGTTCAATTTACCGAAAATTAAGTTTCCGCCGTGTCCTTTTACCGTAGAAATTGGGAAATTCGGTATTTCTGCATAAGGAATTTTGGTTTCGGTTTCGATTTTTTCTACCAATCCTCCCAATCCTGTACCCAAAATTATTCCTATTTCGGGAGTTTCTTTAATTTTTTCTTTGATGTAGTTTGCCGATTGTGTAATCTTTTCTAACATAGTCCAAAATTTGTTTGTTAAACATTTCTTTTTCTTCTTCCGTCAAAAATTCGTTTTCGACAGGTAAATAATAAACAGGGTAATCTTTAAGATAGTCGATACCCTCTGTCGTCCTTAGACGCATATAATCTTTTTCCGTTGTTAAAATCAGGCGTTTCGGTGTTCTAACTTTACCAAAACGGTTGTTTATTTCTATAATATCATCAATGTTAAATTCATGATGATCGGGATATTTAACATGGATTATATTGGGTGTTTTTGTTTCGAGAAATTCAACCAAATATTCAGGCTTTGCTATTGCAGTTACCAACAAAATGTGATATTGTTTGTTTATGTCCTTGAGCTTTAAGACATAAGAATCCTTAAAAGCAGGTACAATATCGTTATATTTTATTCTTGAAAAATATAATTTTTGATAATTAAGGAGTTTTAGTTTATCAAAATAAACTCTTTTTTCCATAGGCTTCAGGTCTTTTTTATTTTTTGTAAGCATAACTATTTTTGCCCTGTTAATTTGCGAGGGTGAATCACGTAATGTACCAACGGGAAGGTAATAATCATCATAAACCATTTTGTTAACATCCATCAGCAATATATTGAAAGTCCCTTTGATTTTGCGGTATTGGTAAGCATCATCAAGTATAATCACATTTTTTTTGTCTTCTGCAAAAAGATTAGATTTTGCATAATTTATCGCTTCTATTCTGTCTGCACAAACTATTACATTAACATCGGGAAATTTCCACTTTATTTGTGCGGGTTCGTCTCCTATAATTTTCCAATCGGGTTTTTCGGTAGAAACTGTAAGACCGCCTAATTTCCGCTTGTAACCCCGGCTTATCACAATAATATTGTACCCTTGTTCTTTCAGCAATTTAATAAGATATTCAACGACAGGTGTTTTCCCTGTTCCTCCGACTGAAATATTACCTACATTTATTATGTGTGTCGGAAATTCATATGTTTTTTTAAACCTGTAATCATATAACTGATTGCGGAAAGAAACTATCATTCCATAAAGGAAAGCAAACGGATAAAATAATATTTTCAGAATGGGATTTTTTATCATTTAATGTGTTCCGATTTAATTTCAGGGTTTATAATTTCTCTGTATTTATAAAAAAGCTTTTTGAAATGTTCCCACGCTTCCTTTTTTAAGTTAGGATTTCTGAGAAGTGCGGACGGGTGATAAGTAGTAAGCACAATTTTGTTCTTCCAAATCATCCATTGACCTTTTGCTTCTCGTAATTTCATTGAAGGGTCGATAAGTTTTAAAGCAGTGGCACCCAACAAAACAATTATTTTTGGATTAATAATTTCTATCTGTTTGTGTAAATATGGTAAACAAGCTTCCCTTTCTTCTTTTTCAGGCTCGCGGTTGTTAGGTGGGCGGCACTTTACAATATTGGCTATAAATACATGGTCTTTGCGGTTAAAACCTGCTGCATCCAAAATTTTATCGAGCAACTGACCTGAACGACCAACAAAAGGACGACCCGTTTTATCTTCATCTGCTCCCGGACCTTCTCCTATTAGTAAAACTCCACCGTCGGGGTTTCCTTCTCCGAACACCACTTTGGTGCGTGTTTGGTGAAGTTTACATTTTTGACAAGATAAAACTTCTTGTTTTAATATTTCAAGTTGTTCAATTTTGGTCATTTATAGCCATTTGGCTACAAAATTACAATTTTTGTCTGAACAACATTGTTTTGATTCGTAATATTAATCAGATAAATACCTTTTTTTAACCCTTTTACACGAAAATCGGAATTTACTACTGATTTATATTCTTTTATTATTTTCCCGTCCACCGTAGTAATTTTCAAATCATAAGGTAATTTACCGTAATGAACTGTAAAAACTCCGTTTGACGGATTTGGAAAAACAATAGGACTTATATATTTATTTTCGTCAGTTAACTGTGGGTAGTTATCACAATTCCAAGACATTTTAAATCCATCTCCCGTTACATACTGATCACTTTTGAACTTAAACATAACAGTTTCTCCCGGCACTTGTATATCTCCTGTACCGTTTGGTAGAGTATTACCGGTATATGCACCGATTAACTGTGCACTACTGTTTGCTCCTTGATATACAAATAAAGAATCATAATTAAGTTCTAAATCAATAAAATAAAAGTGAAGCATAATATAATTTGCCCCAGGAATATTTATAACTACATAAGAAGTTATATCGTTGGAATACTGCCCATTATATCCGTTATCATAAAGCATACCTCGACAACAATGGTAAACATCTGTTGCAGTTGTAGGGAAAATAGCTGTTATTACTGAAGTATCGGTTATCTGAACAAAAGAATGTTTTACTATAGAATCACTTCCACAAACATCTGACAATGCAATTAATTTTACATCATATAACCCAGGATTGTTGTAAGTATGTGAGGGATTTTCATCGGTAGAAACATTGCCGTCACCAAAATCCCAAATATATGACGATGCATTTGCACTTAAATTATTAAAATCTACAGTTAATGGCGCTGAGCAATTAACATTATCAGTTGAAGAAAAATCAGCACTAACCTGGCTTTGAACAATTGAAACTGTGTGAGTAACCGAAGATGTTCCGTTATCATCTTGAACAGTGAGAGTTACATCATAATCTCCTATTGAAGAATAATAGTGTATCGGATTTTGGACACTAGAAGTACTGCCGTCCCCGAAGTCCCAGTGCCAAGATGTTGGTGAACCTGTAGAATTATCGTAGAATTGCACTTCTCCTGCACAATTGTTAGAAACATAAAAAGAAAATTCGGCATTCAAAGTAGAGGAATTATCGGAATATAAATCAGAATACCACAGCCCGCGACCAAAAGTCGCAGCATAAATTTTGTTTGTCGAATAATTTATTTCCAACTCATCAATAACTACAAAAGGCATCCCATTATTAAACATTTGCCAGTTAGAAGAAATACCGTTGCGAACAAATACTCCCAAATCAGTACCCACATAAATCAAATCATTTGTACCTGATTGATAAACTATAGTATTGGCAGGAACATTAGGTAAGCCGGTTGAAATATTTGTCCAACTACTACCTCCATCCGTAGAATAATAAACTTTATCCCCGTCAGTAAAACCTGAAAGCGTCACAAAAACTTTATTCGGATTGTTGTAAGCCACTGCTATATCTGTTATGTAATCACCAAAAGAATACAGATGTTGCCAACTGTTTCCTCCATCAGTAGAGCCATAAAGGTCTGTTCCACTTGAAAAATAAATGTAATATGAATTAGAAGGTGCAATTGCAATATCGTTTATTTTCTCACCATTTGTCTCACTGTTTGTTATTTGAGTCCAATTTTCACCACCATCGGTAGATTTATACATTTCGGTGTAACCAATGTACATAATATCCGAATTATTCGGGTCCAATATATATGGGGTAACCCATGCTCCGTCACTTGCAGGTGAAATATCATAAAAACTATACCCTCCGTTAGTTGATTTTTGAATGCTCCCGTAATAATATTCACCATACATAATATTATTATTATCAGGATTTATAGCAGCCTCCATTCCATCACCTCCTATAACTGCAGAATAAGTACCATTATTTCTCAACATTGTCCCGTTATCTTGTAATCCCATTATAACTAAATCATTTGTTGTTTGAGAAGTTCCGAGTCTGTAAATTTGGGAAACCACAATTCCGTCACTGATATTTGTCCAAGTTCCGTTTACATACTTATAGAGCCCGCCATCATTTGCAGAATATAGTATTCCATTTGCAGTATTAAATGCCAAATGATGCTGATCTGCATGAACATATTGCTCATTTCCACCATGATACCATAACGAACTTTGGATAAAAGAAGTACCACCATCTGTACTTTCCCAAATGTTAATACCTCCAATAAAAATATGATCCTCATCATTAGGATCAACGGCAATAGTCAAATCATACCAACCTTGACCACCGGAACCTGTCCCATCAGACCAATCCAAATAATTGGGGCTGGTTGAGTGGTCTTGAAGTAAAGTCCAAGTATTACCTTGATCATAGCTTTTGTATAATGAATGAAATCCGTAATCATCGGAATTTGAAGCAAAAGCATACACAACACTTGTATCATCAGGAGTTACACCCAATGCAATTCGAGCAACACCAGATATGTCTGGAGAAATATCTGTAAAAGAAATTCCACCATTAACCGATTTTAGAATTTTTGCATTCCCATCATAAGGCGAATATGTTGTAGCATATATTATATTAGAATGTTCAGGTGCAAAAACCATATCCTTTATATAGTTTACATCTGTATTAGTCCAAGAACTACCCCCGTCGGTAGAAACAAAAATACCATTACTGCCACCAACTATAACTTTGTTATAATCTTGCGGGTCAACCAAAATCCTACTTAATTTAACATTGTCAGCCAAAGAATAACTTAATGATGTTACATTCCAAGTTTGTCCACCATCAAGACTTTTATATACCCCGATAGCATATGCGGAATGCCCATCTCTATCACCGGTTGCAATATAAATTATATTAGGATTTTGTTTACTTATTGCAATATCACTAACTCCAAGAGATGCAAAATCATCGGTAATAGGTTGCCAATTATTACCCCCGTCAACCGTTTTCCAAACACCGCCATCTGGTGCTGCTATATAAATAATATTTTCATTATCCGGATCAAAAGCAATCTGGTTTATTCTACCAATTCCTCTTATATCTTGTGTGCCTATTTCCATAGGAGTTGCTACAGGTCCCAAACTTTGCCAATTCCCGGTACTTGTTTTTGTTTCTTGAACTTTTTGTAATTCATTCGCATAAATTTTTACGGGCAAATATCCATTTTTGTTAACTCTAGGTTCCATAAACCATTCCCAACGTTTAAATTGTTTAAACCCATAAGCCTTTTTCCTTTCCCCGTTTTTATCTACATAAAAACCATTTTCAACTTTATATTGACTCCAATATTTTTCAAAAGCTTGTTTTTGATCAAAAAAAGATGGATTTGAACGTTTATTTTTCGGTAAATATTTTAACCACGGTTGCGAAAACGCGGATAACATAAAAATAGATATAATGGTAAAGAAGAAAACTTTTTTCATTTTTATAATTTTAATTTGTTAGACTGTAAAAGTACAAAAAAAGTTTCATTTTTTAACTTTTTCAACAATATAGTAATTAAATTTTATATTCTTTTAACTACAAAAAAAACTAACACACTTTTTATAAGCAATAAACAACCCTAATTTAATATTCACATGAAAACATTAGAGCCTCTATGAACTTAGTTTATGTTGTTTTCATTACCACTCCCCTATTACTAATTAGATTAACAAAGCACTTTTTCTAAAATTAAATCAGACCAATGAAAAAATAAAAAAAATTATTTTGCATTAAAATATTTGTCTTACATTTGCAGTGTACTACTAACCTAACACACTATATTATGATAACACTTAAAAATATTAATTTTTCTTATTCCAAGACAAAAAAACTTTTTAAGGATTTATCTTGGGAAATAGAAAATGGTTTCGTTTATGGATTACTAGGTAAAAATGGTGCCGGCAAAACCACACTAATGAAAATACTCTCGGGACTACTTTATCCTGACGGAGGATTTATATCTGTGGATGGTTTTGAACCGGCAAAACGCTACCCTTCTTTTTTATCAAAATTTATTATGATACCTGAAGAATTTAGTTTACCATCAATAACGATAAACAATTATGAAAAAATCTATGCTCCGTTTTATGCAAATTTTAACCACTCCGCTTTTAATAAATACCTTGAGGAATTTGAACTTGCGGACTTGAAGCATTATAATTTGAATAATTTGTCTTATGGTCAAAAGAAAAAAGTTTTGATTTCATTTGCTTTTGCATCCGGCACAGAAATTTTAATTCTAGACGAACCAACAAATGGATTAGATATACCATCAAAATCAATATTCCGCAAATTGTGTATAGAAGCAATGAATACTAATCGCACATTCATAATTTCAACACATCAGGTAAAAGATGTAGAACGCATAATTGACCGAATAACAATTATAGATAATGGAAACATAATTTCAGATGAGAAAACTGAAGATATTTCACTCAAATACTCTTTTAGGTTTGTAGAAAAATTGCCAGAAACCGGAGTATTGTATTCGGAAAAAAGTTTAGGCGGACACAAGATTATGACTATAAATGTCGACAAAAATCCGTCTGCTATAGACATAGAATTATATTTTAATGCAATAATCAAACAAAATTCTTAGGTATGAAAACAAATGATTTTTTCTGTATAAAGCGTTTTAAGCTTTTAATGAAGAGAGAATTTCACAGCATGAAAAAAGGGTTACTTATCACATTAGGTGCTACGGTTGGAGTAATGTTTTTAATTTCCATTTTTATTTCCGGTATTACTCCACATATTAATTTATCCGGATTTTATTATGCCGGCCTCTATATTTCAGGAATTATAGTTGCGGGAACAGCTTTTTCAGATTTCAGAAAAAAAGAAACTTCTATGATGTATTTAACATTACCCGCATCAACTTTTGAAAAATTAAAATCTCAACTTTTACTAGTTTCTGTTGGATTTATAATTTTTTACATTGTTGCTTTTTATTTATTCTGGGTACTTATAGCATTATGGAGACTTATTCTTAATCTGGAAACACCATTTTTTAACATATTCATGGATCAAAACTTTTTGCAATCTATTTTAAAATTATGGTTTTGGCAATCATTATTCATAATAGGAAGTATAACATTTACCAAAAGTCCTCTTATCAAAACAATGACTTTAATTTTTACGGTATTAGTTATTTTAGGATTGTTTGTTCTGTTCCTTATGACAAAGATAACTTTTGACCAAATGCATTCAACATCATTACCTATTGCAATGAGTTACAATAAAAATATTTTTGACTCTTGGTTATTTTATTTGTTAATACCGATATCTTGGATAATTGCATATTTTAAACTAAAAGAAAAAGAAGTGTGATTATGAAATTTCACGATAAAAAACCTATATACTTACAACTTGTCGACTATTTTTTTGAAAAAATCTTACAAAGACAGTTAAGTTCCGGAGATAAAATTATGTCGGTAAGAGAATTGGCATTAGAAGCCGAAGTAACACCTAATACAGCAATGAGAGCATATAGTTATTTGCAAAACCTCGGTATTATATACAATAAGAGGGGAATAGGCTATTTTGTTTCGGATGAAGCATTTGATAAAACAATGGAAATAAAGAAAACAGAATTTATTGAGCAGGACTTACCATTATTTTTCAATACTATTATAAATCTGAACATCAGCTGTAAAGAATTAGAAAAATTGTATAATGAGTATAAACAATCAAAAACTTCAGTGCAATGAAAAGAAAATTTAAGAAATCAAACATAATTTTGTTAGGTGCTGTAATTTATGTTTTTGTTATTACGGCTATTGAGGTTTTAAACATTCAAAATGATTTTGACAAAATTGGAATTACAAAACATAAACTCAACTATATAGGCTGCATTTCAGCTGAAGACAATGTCCAAGTTACCCTCATACAGGGAGATAGCAACTATGTTGAAGTAACACCTGAGATAGAAATGTTCTACTCTTCAGGATGCCTTTCCTTATATGGGAAAGGTTCTGCAATTCTCAGTGTAAAAACAAATACCGTACAAGAAATTTATGGTAAGAACAATTCTGTAATAAAAGGAGAACCCGGTGATTCCATACAATTTATACAAGGTTCAAATAATTCAATTATTGAATTAATGTTACCGGATAAAGTAATTAATAAATTGGAATTAAACCTTTCGGATAACTCAGTTGTCAAAGTTTTCAGTAAAAAAATAAAAAAGGTTAAAGCAAGTTATACGATTTCTAGGGAAGTGCTGGAAACAGCCATAGCCGCTGCAAGGGAAAGTCACCCCCACGAGTTCATAGCCATGCTTCGTGAGAGCAAAGAGAGAAAAAACCACATAGACGAGCTCATTTTTCTTCCTTCCATCAGCGGTGGCGTCAGTGCTATCATACACATGGACATGCTGCCAATGGGGATGAGAGTTCTTGGAACCGTGCACAGCCACCCTTCACCTTATCCGTATCCATCTGAGCAGGACCTGGAATCCTTCTCGAAAAGGGGAAGGGTTCACATAATCATCGCTTACCCCTATACTATGAACAGCTGGAGAGCGTACAGCAGTTCCGGAGAACCGGTAACCGTGCGTGTTGTGGATTAGTGCCGCTGTAAAATACGAAGTGGGGCCGCCGAGATTTGAACTCGGGTCACCGGCTCCCAAAGCCGGGAGGATCACCAGGCTACCCCACGGCCCCTTTGAACAGCAAGAGATAACTCGATTAAAAATCTATCGATTATAGCAGGTGTATCTCGGTTATTTTCCTGAACTCAAGGTCAAGTAGCACCATTGAGAACACGGCTATTACAAACGAAACTATGTATATG
>JALTDM010000130.1 GCA_027074135.1 Bacteroidales bacterium | reverse complement strand
CCATAAATTTGTTATAAACTTCTAATTTTTTATTTATATCATTATATAATGTAGCAGCGTATAATAATTCTTCAGGTTTTAAACTATCAGGCTTTGTACTGTATATGTTTTTTATTTCATCATCCGAGTAGCCAATATTTTCTACTTTAACTTTCATTACAGAACGACGAAGTTTAGGTAGTATTTGTTCTGCAATTTCTGTATAAATTTTAGACATATTTTTAATTTCTTTTTCTCTTTGGTCAGGATCTGAATACATTGAAAGCACTCTGAGGACTAAATCTTTATCTTCCAAATTAGATTTTTCCATCAATTCTTTAAAGCCTGCCCAGTCTTCTTTAGTATATTTCACGTTGTATAAACTATCATTTGTTATTTTCTTTTCTTTTCTAAATTTATTCATTAAGAATTTTTTAGTTACCTTACCCCTATCATGTGACAATCTGTCATTTAGGTCTTGAGGACCATCCGGAGATGCATATGCGGATAAATCAAATTCTTTCAATTCTTTTCTTTGATTTTCAGCAATTTGATTCAAATAATCTAACAAGGTTTTAACTTCTTCTTTTTTAAGTTCTGAAGGTCTAAGTTTAGCTTGTTGTATTTTAAACAAAATTTTAGCAGCTTTTTCTTCAGTAGTAATTCTTTGAAATTTATCTTTACCAATTATCGGTTTAGGATTAATTTCCACTAATCCCGGAGTAGCTATTACACCTTTAGCAATTTCTCTAGGATCAAAATCTAAAGTTTTATTACCTTTTTTTGCAGTTATTCTCACTTCTAATTTTGAAAGTCTCATTGCATCTTCATAAGGAACCTTATCATTATAAGTAAAACTTCCTCCATTAGTATAACTTATAACCTTATTGTTATCCTGAACTTTTTCTCCTTGTAAAGAAACAGGCTTGAATGATTTTTCAGTATTATTTTCACCAACTAAAACGGGTGTTGCTGTCAAAATCACTTTTTTATTAAAATATTTTGGCGGGAATTTACCTGAAATAGTTACAGCCACACTGTCGGCATGCATTTCCAAAGGATTTGGAGATACTGTGTATTGAACCGTTCCGGCGTCTTTTTTCATTTTCTTTAACCCGCCACAACTTGACAATATCAGCCCTACACTGATAAAAACTGCCAATAAAATACTTAATCTTTTCATAATCAAATGTTTATTTTTGTTCTCTTAAATTTTTCTTTTGCAAATGTAACAAAATATTTTTAATCAAAAAAAATTCCTAAAACTTAAACTAATGATCTTCTATGTTTTCGATATATTCATTTAATTCCTCCACAGAACTACTAAAATCGAAAGCATCATTTACTAAATAGTATTTCTCAGGATCATATACATACTTATATGCGTATTTTGCCAACTTCAACCTAGATTGTTCAAAATCTATTTGCTTTAAAATCAAGTATAACTGTGAACTTGAAACACAATTATTTTTAATAAATTGCTTTGCCACAGTCATTTTTGTATCATCAAAAGATTTTTCTTCCAATGTCTTTAAAAAAGCATTAAACTCAACAACAGGCACAGGATGTGGGCAATTACCTGTAAATACAGGTCCTGGTGGAAGTACATTATTTACTTGTGTTACAGCATTACTACCATTAGAGGTATTTTGCACAGAAGTTTGATTATTTGTTTGATTCATATTTATATTAATGTATATGTCTTTATTCTCTGTCGAATTATCAGGAGTACCTGCTTGTGACACAGGCTGTGGTATAGTAAACAAATCAGGATGGTCCTTCAAAAATGCTTCGGAGTAAGCGCCATAAAAATCCAAGAAATAACTATTCCCGTCTTTTATTAACCAATAATCGTATAAAGTATTAGCTTCCGGCAAATCAAGTCTTGCTTCAATATTTCCCAATCTACCGGGTATTTTCAAAGAAACATTATGAACTCCTGTGGGAATTTTACCAATACTTACATTAGTCAAAGGTCTGTTATTTATTCTAGTTCCGTTCAAATACAAATAAAACGGCGTGCCATCATAAGAAGATACTGATAATTTTACTTGCGCAAAATTACTTATTGCTAAAACCAGACCCGCAATCAATACAAAAACTTTAATCTTCATAATAGTTTTTTAATGACAACTTTTTCCACTTAATTTGCATTCTTCATGTTTGGGACATTTGATCCCCCTTTTTCTTAAAAACTTATTACTTCCTATTGAAGTATTAGGAAACTTTCCTGTTTTGTTTAAGATTAATTTTGAAAAAAGAATTTTAATAGAAAATAAAAAAAAAGATACAGCCACAAACCCTATTGTTAATAAAAATAATTTCAAAAACATAATTTATTCCTCCTCAAATTCAATTATATCAGAATCATTTTGTTTTGGTTTCTGTTTGTATTTTATTGTTTCTTCTTCGGCCATATCTGAATTATGCTCCACATTAGAACCATCCTTAAATATCTTTTTTTTTGCATTATGAACAAACAGAACCAATAATAACTTTACAATGTATTTAAACAAAAAATACAGCCCTAAAATTAGGGCTGTATAATATAAAAACTTTAACATTTATCAGTATGCTATAATTTTTATTTGATGTGTAAATTTTTCATTCCCGGCTTTTAGCACATAAACACCTTTATTAAGTTTCCCTGAATAAATCTTATCAAAATTGATAATTTCACTACCACTTACATTATTTAAACTGTATGTCCCTATCACTTCTCCCAAAGAATTTACAAGATCAAAGTTTAAATTCATATTATTAGTAGTTGTAACTTTTATCCTTGAATTATCTGTAATAGGATTAGGGTATATAGTTAAACTTAAACCATTATTACTTATCATATCTACGTAAGAAGCAGGAGAATATGAAATTTCCCAACCACCACCAACTTCATTGTTAGTATTTGTAATAAATCTTACTGTTGCTTGACCAGAAGGAATCAAATAACTTGTAGGAACAGAATCCCCTGTAAGTTTTGTAATTAAATCTGATGTACCTAAGCCTTTATAAATCTGTAAATAATCGCTAACATCACCTGTTGGCAAACTCCACTGATCAAAAGTTAACAACAAAGCATCATTTGTAGTATTAAGATACCACTTACAATATGTGTTCGGGGAATAATCACATGTATTACTACCATCGTCAAAAGTTCCTTGTGGAGCAGTAAGTGTATCTACACTACAATTTTTCACAGAATAAGTTGCATACCATCCATCATTTGTTCCACTTCCGTCTGTTACAAATTCCAAAAGCATTCCATCTGGATTTGTGTTTCTAAACAAATCGAACTGTGATGGAGGATTTGAGCCGGTCAAAGTAGCAATTACTGGAGATGAGGTAGTAACTCCGTCATATATTATAACCTTATCATTAGCCTCTAAATTAAACTGAGGAAATTTAAGAGTTATATACTTACCACATTCTGGTTGAATTTTTGTAAAACAATCCCAATTATTTGAATAAGGTTGATTCCCACTACCATCTTCAAAAGAACCCTCAAAACCTGTAATTTCTCGTGTAGAACATCCTACAGGATAATCTTCCCTGGGATAGATATTTATTACAGCCTTAAAGTCTGAGTCAAACGTTATTCCACCGGCAGTTAGATCATCAAGATCAAAAAAACCATTATAAGCACCTCCCCATCCCCAATTCATATGGAAATAGGTATCTTGATATCCGTCACAATCCCAAGCATGTCCCCCATCTGATTGACTCATCCCAGAATAAACCATTGGCCATTTATTATCTAATTGATTCTGTAACAAAGCAATCCAATCGCTAGTAGAATAATCACTCCTCTTTACCATCTCAACATCAGATGAATACTTAAAATTATTCTTTAAAGCTCCCGATACAAATTCTGTATATGTCCCGGACCCGTCAGGTCCCCAATTCATATTTACTGCCACACCAACATCAAATAATAAATCTGACAAAAAATGGTTATACCTTGTAGCAGAAAGCGGCATATTTTCCCATTTAAAATTTTCTTGTGAAAAATCAACAGTAAAAGTGCCATATCCGCCATTGTAAGAATTATAGCTTGTTACACTACCCTCGCCGATATCAGGATAATTGTAATATTTCATAATCATAGATGTAGAAAGGGCAACACACCCCACATAAACATGCCCGTCATCACCATCAGCATCTTCAGGACAAGAGGTGTTATAATATTTGCCTTGACTCCAATTAGTTAATAATAAAGGTTCAACATTTTTTACATTTTTGCTTCTGGCTTTTTCTGCTATTTGTTTCGGAGTTGCATTTTTATACCAATCCCACTGTTCTTTTACAAATTTCGGCTGCTTAATTTTATACAACTCTGCTTTCTTAATTATATTTACATAATTGTCCAAAAAGAACTTCACATTCTTCGGGATTTTTTTAGAATATGAATTTTCAAAAGAATAAGCCAATACAGGTTTTACCAAATCACTTGAAGCAATAATTATAAACCCGAGATCTTTTATTTGATATATTTGAAAAGCTATTCCGTATTTATTTTTTGATTTTTCATAAATAAAAATATTAGGATTGCCAACAATATGAATATCGTCATACTTTATATCTTCTCCGGCTAAAATTGCTTTTTCGTAATATGCCTTTTTGGCAACTATATCCCTTGTATTTTCTGGAACTCCGTCAGAATAGGAATAAAACGTTAAAAAAAACAAAACCAGAAGTAAAAATATTTTTTTTGCTTTCATAAGTTATAGTTTTTAATGTCAATTACAAATGTAACAAATTTTTACTTGCATATTTTAACAAGTCAAGAAAAAAATTACTTAATTTTGTTACAGAATATAAAAATACCTAATAGTAATGACTAAAATAATTGGCGAAGGGTTGACTTTTGATGATGTTTTATTAGTGCCGGCATTTTCAGAAGTGTTACCAAGAGGTGTGAAAACCAACACTTTATTTACAAGAAAAATTAAGTTAAATATCCCTATAGTTTCCGCTGCAATGGATACAGTTACAGAGGCAAAACTTGCGATTGCAATTGCAAGAGAAGGAGGTATAGGCGTTATACATAAGAATATGTCTATCGACAGACAAGCAAAAGAAGTAAAAAAAGTAAAGCGAGCCGAAAACGGTATGATCTATGATCCTGTAACAATACATCCCGAAGAAACGGTTGGACATGCCCTGAAAATAATGGCAGAACACAAGATTGGAGGGATTCCTGTTGTAGATAAACAAAAAAGACTTATCGGCATTGTTACCAATCGCGATTTACGATTCGAAGAAAACATGAATCGTTCCGTTAAAGATGTGATGACTTCAGAAAACCTTATTACCATTAACCAACAAATAAATCTAGAAAAAGCAAAAGAAATATTGCAAAAACATAAAATAGAAAAATTACCTGTAGTTGATGATAATGGAAAACTTATTGGACTTATTACTTTTAAAGACATTACAAAAGCACAAGATAAACCAAATGCATGTAAAGACGAGAGAGGAAGGCTTATAGTTGCTGCTGCAGTAGGAATTGCTTCGGACACATTGGAAAGAGTTGAATCATTGGCAAAAGCAGAAGTTGATGCCATAATTATAGATACAGCACATGGTCACTCTTCCAAAGTTATTGAAATGCTGCATGATGTAAAAAAAGCATATCCTAATTTACAAGTTATAGTAGGGAATATTGCAACAGGACAAGCTGCCATAGACTTATATAACGCAGGTGCGGATGCCGTTAAAGTAGGAATTGGTCCCGGCTCAATTTGCACAACCCGTGTAGTTGCAGGAGTAGGAGTACCGCAACTTTCAGCAATAATGGAAGTAGCAGAAGCTTTAGAAGGTAAAGATATTCCTATTATTGCTGATGGGGGTATCAGATATTCTGGAGATATTGTAAAAGCCATAGCCGCAGGAGCAGATTGCATTATGGCAGGGTCATTATTTGCCGGTGTAGAGGAGTCTCCAGGAGACACCATAATTTACCAAGGAAGAAAATTCAAGACTTATAGGGGAATGGGGTCTCTGGAAGCTATGCAAAAAGGTTCAAAAGACAGATATTTCCAAGATATTGAAGAAGATATAAAAAAACTTGTACCAGAAGGGATTAGCGGACGTGTCCCATATAAAGGAACATTATCGGAAGTCGTTTATCAACTTATAGGAGGTCTTAGAGCAGGAATGGGATATTGCGGAACCCCCAATATTGAAAGTTTAAAAGAGAATGGAAAATTTGTTAAGATATCAGTAGCCGGTCAAGTTGAAAGTCACCCACACGATATAACAATAACAAGCGAGTCGCCAAATTATACGAGATAAGCAACTAAATATGTTCGCAAATCGTCATTGTATAACAAAAAGATATAAAAATGAAAAAAATTAAATTTTTAGTTTTAGCAGTAGCATTAATTTTCGCAACACCATTAATAATTAATGCTCAGATTGTAGATAAAACGGAACCTATAAGTTTCCAAAAAGCAGCCTTTCTGAAAACTAAGGTGCAAATTTATTCTCTGCCTAAATTTGATGTTAACAAACTAATTGCTGAAGATAAAGCTACCGAAAATAAAGCAAAGCCCTATCGTTTTGCGAAAACATTAAATGTATATATCACACCATGGATTGCCGGCACATGGGATACTCTTCCTAATGGTGACAAAATATGGAGGCTGACTTTCCGTTCTAATGGTGCTTATAGTCTTCATTTTCTTTTAAATCCTTTTTATTTGCCCGATGGAGCAAAACTTTATTTTTACAATAAAGACAAATCATATATACTTGGAGCAATAACTTCTAGAAATAACAAAAAATCAGGACACCTTCCAATCAACTTAATTCCAGGAGATGAAGTTACAGCAGAATTATATGTACCTTTTTATATTAATCCACATAAAATAAAACTTACTTTTACAAAGGTTTATCACGCTTATAAAAACGTAGTGGGTTGGGAAACAGGAGCTAAAGATAGTCAATTTGGAGCATCCGGAAGTTGTAATGTAGATGTTGTTTGCCCTCAAAACGCAGGTTGGGAAAATGAAACAAATTCAGTAGTCAGAATTGTAATGGGCAATAGTTTGTGTAGTGGTTCATTATTAAATAACACAGCTCAAGATGGAACACCATATATTCTTACAGCTAATCACTGTATAGGTGAACCTTATGCTAACTGGATTTTTAATTTTAAATATCAAGTAGATCAATGTGGAAGTACAACAGATCCTTATCCAAATTTCAATGACATACCTTCAATATCTGGAGCTGAATTACGAGCAACTGCCGGGAATGGAGAAGGGGGAAATGATGACACATTAGATTTCTGTTTAGTTGAGATGAGTCAAATACCACCAGCATCATACGATCCATATTATGCAGGTTGGGATCATAGTGGAAACACACCTAATAGTGCCAGAGGAATTCATCATCCCTCAGGCGATGTTAAAAAATTTTGTATAGAAAATGATCCATTAACAATATCTTCTTATCCTGGATACGACGCAAATACTCACTGGCATATAGCACAATGGGATGTTGGCGTTACTGAACCCGGTTCATCAGGATCTCCATTATTTGACAATGAAACACACAGAGTAATTGGAGACCTCACAGGAGGACAAGCAGACTGCAGTAATCCGGTTAATGATTATTATGAAATGTTTGCTCACTCGTGGGCAGATTATCCAGCACCGCAAACTCAATTGAAACACTGGCTTGACCCAACAAATTCCGGAGTTGACTATATAGATGGATATGACCCATATAACACTAGTGGAGTACACGCAAATTTCACAGCAAGTCCTACAACAGTTCCGGTTGGAGCAACGGTTACTTTTACCGACCAATCAACACCAACTGATTCGATTGTTTCATGGCAATGGGATTTTGGTGGAAGTGCGGCTTCTCCTGCGACATCAACAAGTCAAGGACCAGTAAATGTAACTTACAATACACCAGGAACATATACTGTAACATTGATTGTTAGTAACGGAACAGATTACGACACATTAGTACGAACAGATTATATAACGGTTACAGACACAACAAATACATTGGATGCGGACTTTACTGCATCAGCAACCACAATATTTGTAGGACAATCCGTTGACTTTACAGATGCATCATCAGGCAATCCGACTTCATGGAGCTGGACTTTCCAAGGAGGAACTCCATCAACTTCAACAGACCAAAATCCTACAGGCATTATATATAATACCGCAGGAGACTATACTGTAAGCCTTACTGTTAGCGATGGCACTAATAGTGATACAGAAACAAAGCAACAATACATACATGTTGTAGATTCAAACGCATTAGTAGTGGATTTTAATGCATCTCAAACAACAATTTTACAAGGAACATCAATTGATTTCAATGCTTATACAGTAGCAAACGGTCCGGCTACATCGTGGCAATGGACTTTTTATGGAGCAACTCCAAACACATCTACGGAACAAAATCCAACTGGTATTACTTACAATACAATAGGAACTTTTTCAGTTAAATTAGTTGCTTCAGACGGAACCTATAGTGATGAGGTAGAAAAAAATAATTATATAACAGTTGTTGATCCAAATACTGCAATAGTAGCCGATTTTGTTGCCGATTATACAAATATTTCACCGGGGACATCGATTAACTTTACCAACCTAACAACAGGACTTGTTGATTCTGTTAGATGGTATTTTTATGGAGCAACTCCAAACACAAGTTCAGATAACGATCCGTCTGGTGTAACGTATTCTGCATTAGGACAATATGATGTGATGTTAATAGCTTATGGACCCTTAGGAACAGATACCGCATATAAAGAAAATTATATACATGTAATTGATCCTGGAGATATGGGCGAAATAAATGTTGATTTTCATGCAATAACTCCAAGATTAATTGTACAAGGAGGTTCTGTAAGTTATGAAGATTTATCAACAGGCAATCCTGTAAATTTTGAATGGACATTTGAAGGAGGTAATCCTGCAACATCTAATTTGCAGAATCCACAAGGAATAGTTTATTCAATACCCGGTATTTATGATGTGACTCTTGCAGCAAGTAACAACATTAGCAGTGATACTTTAACAAAAACAAATTATGTTGTTGTAACTTCACAAATATGGCCAGATCCGCATGGTTATTGTGACACTATAACAAATGTTGCATATAATGAGATACCATATAGTTACAGACATTTGACACAAACATGGGGATATGTACCAGGGCATAACGGTTTCTACACTTCAGCTTATGCAGATAAGTTCTTAAATTATATGTTTGATAATGTTAGGGCTGTTATTATTCCCGTAGCCAAAGCTTATGCAAATTCAAATAATGCTAAAGTCAGATTTTCGGTTTGGGATGTTGATGCAAATGGAAGACCCGGAAATTTATTAGGATATAAAGATGTAGATATGTCAACATTTAATCCTAATATGTATACTGCTATTGAATTTGATGAACCTATTGATGTTAATTCACAATTCTTTGTTGGGTATCAATTATTTTACAATTCTCCACAAGACACATTTGTAACTTATATGGGACCAAACAGAGGTGTGGGTGGAATCAATACAATGTATATAGAACAAGCAGGAGCATGGAAAACACCCGAAGAATTATTATTAGATACACTTAATACTTCATTGGTGATAAAAGTAGTTGGCTGTGTAATAAATAATGAGGAAGTCAATTGGGATAAATACATAAACATCTATCCAAATCCGGTAAAGGATATTTTATACATTGATTTTGGTGAAATCTACGCAAAAGATGCCCAAATAACTTTGATGGATGCAACAGGTAGGAAATTAAATGTTAAAACAGTGAAAGATGTTAATAAAGCATATATAGACATGACCGATTTATCAAATGGTATTTATCTAGTACAAATAAACTTGCAGGGAAATAAAGTTATAAAAAAGGTAACATTAGTTAAATAAAATTATAATGAACTTATAAATTAACTAAAAACTGAAAGGGGCTGTCCCAAAAAAGGGCAGCCTTTTTTTATTTGCTAATTTGTAGTTATGCGTGTATTAAAAA
>JALTDM010000129.1 GCA_027074135.1 Bacteroidales bacterium | reverse complement strand
TTATCTTTGGTTTTGATGTTTTTTATCGGGAAGGAAGCAGGAGGTTGGTATGCCGGGTTATTAGCCGCAGGATTTGCAGCGGTGTCGCAGCCGTTCGTTTATTTTTCGCAAGTTGCCAGACCTTATGCTCCCGGATTGCTTTTTACATTGCTCACAGTCTTTTTTGTCCAAAAGATTCTGAAGAAAAAAGAAAGTGACATAAAGTTGTTTTTTGCTGCTGCCGTGTCATTGGCATTGACTTTTTACACGCATTATTTTGCGGCACTTACCACAACATTGTTTTGGGTAATGGCATTTTTTGCAGCACCAAGGAAGTTAAAACTCAAGTTTATCGCTTACGGACTTTTTGCCGCATTATTGTTTTTGCCGCATTTATCAATTACTCTAACCCAACTTTCTTACGGCGGACTTCAATGGCTATCAAAACCTGATGCTACTCTATACGAATATTTGATTTTATATTTGTTTAATTATGATTTTGGCCTATTGGCTTTTACGGTTATTTTTTTCTTGTTTTCGTTGATGCGTGTTTCCGACTACAAACTACTGATTAAAAATACCGTTCTTTATTTTTTGCCGTTTGTGCTTACTTTAGTTATCGGAGGATTTTATTCTGTTTACAGGGCACCGGTTTTGCAATTTTCGGTAATGCTGTTTGCTTACGCATTTTTGGTTATTTATTTATTCCTTTTTGTGAAAAAGTATGATAACTTTGGCAACAGATTATTTTTACTACTTATTATATTAAACGGTTGGGATTCTCTTGTATTTAAGCGTGCACATTTCGAGGTTGCTTATGATAATCCGTTTTACAAAGTGGCAAAGTTTTATGTAGATAACAAGCAGGATAACAATAGTTTACCATTGATAACCGTAGCTTACCATAAGTTTTATGTAGGTAGTTATGTTGCAAATCTGGATAAAAATGCCGATACCTCAAAAGTTGTTTTCAATTATGACCCCTCACAAAATATTGATAAATTTATTGACATTATAAATTCGTTGGACGCCGATAGTGTTGTTATTGGATTTACTACGGGAATAAGCAAGGTTTATTTAAGTACATATTTACGTTATTATTATCCGGTATTGGCTGCTTGTAGCGATTATGCTTATCTATTTGTAAAAGATGGGAAAAATTGCGATACAAAAGGTACTTATGTTGACACTCTTAATAAATTTGTTTTAAGACCAAACGGACTTTATGATTATATGTGGCACAATACTGAAAGTGCTGAAATAAAAGAAGATAGTATTACAGGAGAGAAATATTTTTTCAGAACGGGAGAATGGGGAGTTTCTTTTTCAGAAAACATAAAAGATTTAGTTAAGAAGTCTTACAATATTTTGGTATCTTCAGCAATAATACAAAAAAAATCGGCAGCAAGTGAGTTAAAATTAGTTGCTGAAATAAAGGACAGTACAGGGAATTCAATGTGGTGGAATGGAATAAAAGTGTTTCCTTCTACAAAGAAACAGCCTGTTGTTGTGAGTGCATATTTGAATGATATTAAATATAAGGGGACAGATATTTATAAAACTTATTTGTGGAATGCAGGTAAGGATACGGTTAAGATTTACAGGCAAACTGTTTTTGTGTTGCGAGGTAAACAAGACCCTTACCTAATATTTCTGCCCAAAGGGTTCAAAAAATAAAATGGCATATCTATTGTTATTTATAACGGAATGTTTTACAGGTTTCTAATCATATTATGTTTTTTCTTTTGGAGTATAAAGACTGCAAATGCTCAAAATGCCATGATGGTAAACGGCAGAATAGTATTTGTTTTGCCTGCCAAAGTTTATCAAGGTGATACATTGCCTTATATTAGGCTGCCCCGACCTGTCTATATTATTCCCCCCAGGGTTTTTAAGAATGAGCGTGAACGCAGGCGATATACCCGTCTTGTCAGAGATATAAAAAAGGTTTATCCGTTAGCCGTAAAAGCAAGAAATATTTTTTATTTCATACAAGATTCCGTAAACAAAATCAAAGATCCGGTTAAAAGAAAGTTGTTTATTAAAGAACAAGAGCAACTTTTACGTGAACAGTTTGAAGATGATATTAGGCATCTGACATTTAGGCAAGGGAGATTGCTTATTAAACTTATTGACAGGGAAACCGATCATACTTCTTATGAACTTATCAAACAGCTCAAAGGTTCTTTTTCCGCATTTTTTTGGCAAACCGTTGCACGCTTTTTCGGAGAAAATCTTAAAGAACAATACGATCCACACGATGAAGACAAATATATTGAAGAAATTGTCCACCGCATAGAAAACGGGCAATTGTAGAGTAATTTTGTTAGCAAAAGTTTTTTATGTTGTTGTTTTGTGTATAATTTTACAAGAAAAATTTTTTTATATGCAACCTTTTAGAAAAATCGCATCTATACTACAGAGGTATGACTGATTTTCGTGACGAGGACATAATCAGAGGCTGTAAGAAAAATAAGAAGAAAGCACAATTTGAGTTGTATAAGAAATATGCTCCCGTTTTAAGGGCTGTAGCATACAGATACTTGAATGACAGGGATATAGCAGATGATTTAGTGCATGATGCCATTATTAATATTTTTGAAAAAATTAATCAATATAAAGGTTCCGGTTCTTTTGAAGGTTGGATGAAGCGCATAATGATAAATACGATTCTGATGTATTTCAGAAAACAAAAATTTATTCTGCCCATTGACGATAGTTATATGATGAAAAATAAAGAAGATGAATCTGATGGCGATTTTTTTGTTAAAATTACTAATAAGGTGTCCCAACAAGAGATTTTGGAATTGATAAATAATTTGCCGGCAGGATATAGAATGGTGTTTAATTTGTATGTGTTTGAGAATTACACACATAAGCAAATTGCCAAAATGCTGAATATTTCCGAAAGTACATCTAAAACACAACTGATGAGAGCAAGAAAAATGTTAAAACAACAACTGATGGAATTGCTAAAACGAAAAAATTTTGAATTTTAAAAATGGCAGATGATTTTAACCATATTGATAAAATTTTTCAAGAAAAAATGAAAGGATTCCAAGTTGAATCCACCGAAAAAGATTT
>JALTDM010000128.1 GCA_027074135.1 Bacteroidales bacterium | reverse complement strand
AAATATTCAGAAGTGAAAAATATAAAATCTATCGGCTACAATTACACTGTTTTTTACCAATGGTATATCATATGCTCCCTTGTTGTCTGCCGTTTTGCCTTCTGTAATTTACATAAGCAGGAAGATTACCGTCAAAATCAAGCAAGGTATATATCTTTATCGCTCCTTTTCGACTTTTGTATCTTGCCCAATCAAACAAGGATAAACACAAACTTATTACTGTAGCATCAAGTAAAAATATCTTTGACTTTATTCTGAATTTTACATGCTTAACCCTTGCCTGTAAATATTTTAACAAAGCATAATAATAATCTCTAAACAGTTCCCAACTCCTGTGTTTATTCTGATACCATAAATTTGATTTAGTGGGAGAGTGAACATTGCCAAGATGATTTAAATTGCCTGTTGCCAAACGTAATCCATTGCTAATGTCTCTGAGTGATTCGCTTTTGCCAAGATGACAAAAAAGCATTGATATTAAATGCGACCAACTGTCAAAGCCTTTTTGATGTTTATCGATATCATTCTCTTTTACAAGTTTATTGAAAATCAGATGATTAAGATGTTGTGCTATTTGTGCAAATAAGCTTATATTTGTCATCAGAGAATGGTGTTTGTTTTATACCACTTGGGGAATTTTTTAAATGCCGTTCTCTTTTTTATTTTTATAGCGTTTAGAACGGGAATGGGAAAAAACATAAATACCCGATAGAAAAAAGTTTTGTATAAACAGCATAAAATTGTAACTTTGTATAAAACTAATCAGGCAAAGTCACAAGCTATGACCGAACAACAATCTAAAGAAAGAATAAAATTTCTTACGGAAAAAATAAATGAATTCAATTATAAATATTATGTGGAAGCAAATCCTTTAGTTCCTGATTACGAATATGATAAACTGCTGGAAGAACTTAAGCAATTGGAGCAACAATATCCGCAATTTGCACTACCGGACAGCCCGACAAAAAAAGTAGGCAGCGATTTAGATACCAAACATCCAAAAGCAAAACATAAATATCCGATGCTTTCGCTGGATAATACTTATTCCAAAGAAGATTTATCGGACTTTCATAACCGGATAATAAAAACACTCGGTCCTAATGACTTTTTCTACACTTGTGAATTGAAATTTGACGGTGCATCGGTAAATGTAACTTACAAAAACGGTAAACTCATCAGAGGACTTACTCGCGGCGATGGGGAAACAGGTGATGATATTACCGAAAACATTAAGCAAATCAAACCTATTCCCCACATTTTAAAAGGAAATGATTGGCCTGCCGAGTTTGAAATACGCGGTGAAGTGCTTATGACACACGAAATGTTTAAAAAGCTAAATGCCGAACGCGAAGAGAACGGAGAAGAACCTTTTGCAAACCCGCGAAATGCCGCCTCCGGCACTTTAAAGTTATTGGATAGTAACGAAGTAGAACGAAGAAATCTGATTTGCTTTTTCTACTACTTTGCTATGGACGACTACCCTACAGACAGCCATTATGAACTTATGCAAAAGGCAAAAGAATGGGGGTTGCCTGTATCCGAACATATGAGAAGAGTTAGAGGTATAGATGCCGTAATGAATTTTATAAATGAATGGGAAGAAAAAAGAAAAAAATTGCCCTATGACACAGACGGTATTGTAATAAAAGTTGATTCATTTGCACTGCAAAACGAATTAGGCTTCACATCAAAATTTCCTCGTTGGGCAGTAGCATTCAAATACAAAGCCGAACAAGCAAAAACAAAACTTTTGTCAGTAGATTTCCAAGTGGGTAGGACAGGAGCTATTACTCCCGTTGCCAATTTAGAGCCTGTTTTTCTGTCAGGCACAACCGTAAAAAGAGCATCGTTGCACAATGAGGACCAAATAAAACTACTTGATTTGCATTATGGCGATACTGTAATTGTAGAAAAAGCAGGAGAAATTATCCCTCAAGTTGTAGGTGTAGTAAAAGAGTTGAGACCGAAAAACGCCGAACCCGTAAAGTTCATTGAATATTGTCCTGAGTGCGGCACCCGACTGATAAAAAAAGAAGGAGAAGCCAAGCATTATTGCCCTAATGAATGGGGTTGCCCGCCTCAAATTCTCGGCAAAATAGAACATTTTGTAAGCCGCAAGGCAATGAACATTATGGGAGCGGAAGCCACAATAAAACAATTGTATGAAAACGGTTTTATAAAAGATTTTGGCGATTTGTATTACTTGAAAAAAGAAGACTTGGTAAAACTAGAACGTTTTGGCGAAAAATCTGCAGAAAATCTCCTCAATAGTATTGAAAAATCGAAGAATTCAGATCTGTACAGGTTGATTTACGGCCTTGGAATAAGATATGTTGGTGAAACTGTTGCCAAAACTCTTGCAAAACATTTCGGCAGTCTTGACAAACTAATGTCTGCAAATAAGGAAGAACTCACCGCAATTGATGAAATAGGCGAAAAAATAGCCGACAGCATAATCGAATATTTTTCCGAAGAAAAAAATTTGGAAATAATAGAAAAACTGCGAAAAGCCGGTATGAAAATGGAAGAAGAGCAAGAATCCGGAGTAGGAAACAAATTGAATGGTGCAAAAATCGTTATTTCCGGTGTTTTTGATAGATACAGCCGTGACGAGATAAAAAAACTCATAGAAAAATACGGCGGGAAAAACGTTAGCAGTATTTCATCTAAAACAGATTACCTTGTATCTGGCAAGAATATGGGACCCTCAAAAAAAGAAAAAGCCCAAAAACTCGGTATTAAAATCTTGAGTGAAGAAGAATTTTTACAAATGATTGGGCTGTTGTAATCTTAAATTACCACATTACCCACATTATTTTTTCCAGTATGCCCTAGAAAATAAAATCAATACGGTAAACAACTCCAACCTGCCGATGAGCATAAGAAAAGATAGAAACCATTTGCCAATACCTGGGAAATGTACAAAATTTTCTACAGGACCAACATCACCTATACCCGGACCAATATTACCAAGTGTTGCAGCAACAGCACCTAATGAAGTTTCAAAATCATAACCCAAAGCAGAAATAAATACCGTTGAAAAAACAAAAATAACGATATAAAATACAATAAAAGCCAATATATTACGCACAATATAATCAGGAATAGAATGCCCGTTATATTTAATAGGAATAACGGCAGAAGGGTGAATTAATCTTTTTAAGCCCAAAAAGTTATTCTTCATCACGATAAGCACTCTCACAACCTTTAACCCTCCTGCTGTAGAACCGGCCATTCCACCAATAAACATCAAAATAACCAAAATAAGCGTCAAATATGCAGGCCATTGTAAATAATTTTGTGTAACAAATCCTGTTGTTGTAATAATAGAAACAACATGAAAAAGAGCATTCCTAAAATCTTCTTCATAATCTTTCAATCCGTTTGTATAATGTAAAACTCCTGCAACAAAAAATGTAAGTACAACAATAATTGTCGAATACAGCTTAAATTCCTCATTTCTAAATAATTTCTTAAATTTTAAATTTAAGACTTGAAACCCCAAAGAAAAATTAATTCCGGCTATGAACATAAATATAATAATAACATACTCGATAAAGGGCGAATTAAAATATGCGATACTTGTAGATTTCGTAGAGAATCCTCCTGTTGATATTGTCGTAAAAGAATGGCATATTGCATCAAAAATATTCATTCCGCCATAATATAACAATACAGTCTCTAACAAAGTATAACCAACATACAAAACCCAAAGTTTTTTTGCAGTTTCCAGTATACGCGGATGTAACTTATCTTTGGTAGACCCTGACACTTCAGAAACAAATAATTGCATACCGCCTACACCTAAAATAGGTAATACTGCTAAAGCCAGTATAATAATTCCCAAACCACCTAACCATTGAATAATACTTCGCCAAAACAGCAATCCATATGGTAAAGATTCAACATTATTTAGAATTGAAGCACCTGTAGTTGTAAAACCTGACATAGTTTCAAAAAAAGCATCTGTATAAGACGGAATATAACGCGAAATAAAAAATGGAATGGCTCCAATAAAAGCAAAGATAACCCAAGTGAAAGTAACAATGAAATAACCTTCTTTTCTACCAAAATTACCTCTTTCCTTTCTAAACAGATAAGTAAATAAAAATCCTATTACAAAAGTAATTGAACCTGTTGAAAGTAGCGGAATAAAATCATCTTGACCATAATGAAAAGCAACCAATGAAGAAAGTATAATAAAAATCCCTTCAATACTAACAAGTCTGGATAAAATATAAATTATATTCCGATAATTCATAACGACAAAATGCACTTTAACTAAAATACTTTTCTATTTTGTGTAGTGCAGTAGGCATTACCAACAAGACAACTATATCTCCAGGATTGATTTCCGTATCTCCGCTTGCTATAAAACTCTCATTCCCCCGTATTACACCTCCAATCGTAATATCTTTTGGTAAATCAAGATCTCTAATTTTCCCTTTTGTAATTTTTGAATCATTACGAGCTACAACCTCTATTATATCTGCTTTTGCTGTATTCAGTAATTTAACAGAAATTACATCAGCCCTTATAGTATAACGAGTAATATGACTTGCAGTAATAAGTTTCTTATTAATAATACCCTCTATTTTAAGGTCTTTTGTTATTTTAATAAAATCGACATTTTCCACTTCTGTAATAACCTTTTTTACATTATATTGCTTTGCAATCAACGAAGTGAAAATATTTGTTTCAGAACTATCTGTAACTGCAACAAAAGCATCTATTTGATCTATATTCTCTTGTTGCAAAATATCAATATCACGTCCATCAGCATTAAGCACCAAAGTCTTATGTAGAATTTCAGCAAGTTCTTCACACTTGGCTCTTTCCTTTTCTATCAGCTTTACATTATATTGTTTTTCCAATTCCATTGCCGTAAGCATACCAACTTGTCCGCCACCCAAAATCATCACATCTTTTATATTTATAGGTGCTTGACCGGATATCTCCATCAAACTTTTAAGCCCGTGTCTTCGTGATACCACATATACTAAATCATTTTCTTTAAAAACATCATGTGGTTTCGGAATAAAAGTTTTATTATCACGAACAATAAGTAATGCTCGATATTCAAAATCGGGATTTAAATTATTAGCTTCTTTAAGAGTTTTACCAACAACTTTCGAATCAGGATTCAACCTAGTAACAAAAAGAGATAATTCACCTTTAGAAAACTCAAATACTTCATTTGAAGCACTTCTTTTTATTAATCCTATTATTTCATCAACTATAAGTTTGTCCGGATTTATAAGATTATCTATACCTAAACTTCTAAAATGTCTGACATTCTTAGTTTCGATATATTCCATATTATCTACACGAGCTACAGAACGTTTGGCTCCAAGTTTTTTAGCTAAAGAAGATGCCACAAGATTTACGTGCTCATTTTGTGTTGCAGCAATGAATATATCCGCATTTTTTACTTTAGCTTCTTCTAAAACATTAAAAGATGTCGCTGATCCTAAAATAGTAAGTACATCAAAATTTGAATTTATATAGTCCAACCTTTCTTCATCAATATCTATTACAATAATATCTTGTTTATCATTACTTAATAATTCCGCCAAAAAAGTACCAACTTCTCCGGCACCGGCAATAACTATTTTCATATAAAACTTAATTTTACACTAACAAAGATATGTATTTAGAATAAAATAGAACACGTTACTTAAAAAAAATACAAATAAAAAAGGGGAAACCTTAATGCTTCCCCCTAAATTTATTAAAAATCAAAATCTTCCAAAAATTTTGTGGTGTATTTACCTTTTACAAAATTCTCATCTTCCAACAATTTTTTATGAAAAGGTATTGTTGTTTTAACACCTTCTATAACAAATTCATCCAAAGCACGTTTCATTTTTGCAATAACTTCTTCTCGGGTTTGTGCTACAGCAATAAGTTTAGCAATCATAGAGTCATAATATGGTGGAATAACATAACCTTGATATACATGTGTATCCACTCTTATACCATGACCTCCAGGCAAATGCAAAGAAGTTATCTTTCCCGGAGAAGGTCTGAAATCATTGTATGGATCTTCTGCATTTATACGACATTCCATAGCTACCATTTTCGGAAAATAATTTTTTCCTGATATTTTCTCCCCGGCAGCAATTTTTATTTGTTCTTTAATCAAATCATAATCAATAACCTCTTCAGTTATTGGATGCTCAACCTGAATTCTAGTATTCATCTCCATGAAATAAAAATTCTTGCTTTTATCAACAAGAAATTCTACTGTTCCAACACCTTCATAATTTATTGCTTTCGCAGCTTTTATAGCAGCCTCTCCCATTTCACTTCGTAAAGTAGGAGTAATTATAGGAGAAGGTGTTTCTTCCAAAAGTTTTTGATGTCTTCTTTGAATAGAACAATCTCGCTCAGACAAATGACAAACTTTACCGTACTGGTCACCTGCAATTTGTATTTCTACATGTCTAGGATTTTCTATAAATTTCTCCATATATACACCATCATTACCAAATGCTGCTAATGCCTCACCTCTCGTCATATTCCACGCTGATTCCAAATCCTCTTCATTCCAGACAATTCTCATTCCTTTCCCACCACCACCTGCTGTTGCTTTAATAATAACAGGATAACCTATTTTATCAGCTGTCTTTTTAGCCTCATTCAAATTCTTTAATAATCCGTCAGAACCAGGAACTGTTGGAACACCTACTCTTTTCATTGTAGCTTTTGCAGTAGCTTTATCTCCCATTCCAGTTATCATTTCCGGAGTAGGTCCAATAAATTTTATATCATTCTCTTCGCATACTTTTGCAAATCTTGCATTTTCAGCCAAAAAACCATATCCGGGATGTATAGCATCTGCATTTGTCAATTCAGCTGCAGCAATTATAGCCGGTATATTCAAATAAGAATCTTTACTATTAGGGGGTCCTATACATACAGCTTCATCTGCAAATTTAACATGAAGGCTGTCTTTGTCCGCCGTAGAATAAACCGCAACGGTCTTAATACCCATTTCCCTTGCAGTGCGGATTACCCTAAGAGCTATTTCACCTCTATTGGCAATTAATATTTTATTGAACATCTGCTTCACTTTTTTATACAGGTTCAATTAAAAATAAAGGTTGGTCAAACTCAACAGGTGAAGCATCATCAACAAGTATCTTAACAATTTTACCATCTACTTCTGCTTCCACTTCATTAAATAACTTCATCGCTTCTATCAAACAAAGCACTTGACCTTTTTTAACTTCATCTCCCACATTAATAAAAGGTGGTTTATCCGGTGCCGGTTTTCTGTAAAAAGTTCCTACCATAGGAGATTTTACAACATGAAATTTTGATTCATCAATTTCATTTACTTTTTCATCTTTGTTTTCTGATAAGACTTGTTCTGTTACTGCAACTTGCGGTTGTTGAGCAACTGCAGGTTGTGCAATAACTTGTGTAGTTGCAACTGTATTAGCAGGCAACTGTGTTCTTATAGTAATTTTCATGTCTTCGGATTCAACAATGACTTCAGCCGCTCCTGTTTTCACAACCGAGTCAATAAATTGTTGTAATTTTTTGTAATCCATAATATTGATTTTTTGATTTATAACTTTATTTTGAATCATAACCCCATACTACATACATTGCTCCCCAAGTAAAACCTGCTCCAAATGCTACAAAAATTAATTTATCACCTTTTTTTAATTTAGGTTCCCATTCCGACAATAGCAATGGAATTGTAGCCGCTGTGGTATTTCCGTATTTATGTATATTTACCATTACTTTATCCATTCCTATACCAATTCTTCTGGCTGTTGCATCAATTATTCTAAGATTAGCTTGATGTGGAACGAGCCACGCAAGTTCCTCTGGATATATATTATGCTTTTTCATCATCTCGGCAGATACATCTGCCATATTGGAAACTGCATATTTAAAAACAGGTTGTCCTTCCTGATAAATATAGTGCCATCTGGCATCTATGGTATCATGAGTCGGTGGATTTAATGAGCCTCCTGCTTTTTGGTGAAGCCATTTACGACCAATCCCATCAACTTGAAGTTTTGAATCTATTATGCCTATACCCTCTTCTGTGGTAGGCTCTAACATAACAGTAGCTGCTCCATCTCCAAAAATAGGACAAACAGTACGATCTGTATAATCAACAATTGTTGACATTTTTTCTGCACCAACAACAATAGCTTTTTTAACAGAACCGGTTTCAATATATTTAGCGGCTGTAGTAAGAGCAAAAAGGAACCCAGAACAACCAGCATTTATATCAAAACTAAAGGCATGCTTTATTCCAAGCATATCGCTAATAACATTAGCTGTTGCCGGGAATACCATATCAGGTGTAACTGTAGCACAAATCAACAAGTCAACATCACCGGGATGAGTATCTGTTTTTATAAGAAGTTCTTCAATAGCTTTTGCTCCCATATAGGCTGAGGCTTTATCTTTATCTTTCATTATACGCCTTTCTTTAATACCTATACGGGTCATTATCCACTCATCGGATGTTTCCACTAGCCTGGATAATTCATCATTCGTAAGTCTATATTCCGGCAGGAAAGAGCCAACTCCTGTTATTACTGCTTTAGTTTGTTGCATTAGCAAAAAATTCTTTAAAACTTTCTCTCACATGCGATTCAGCAATTTCTATCGCGTGTAGAATTAAATTTTTTATAGCAACCGGACTGGAATGTCCATGTCCTATAAGTACAGTTGCATCAATACCTAATATTGAAGTACCGCCGTAATTTTCATAATTAAAAATCTCAAAGAAATCATCCTTTACCCCACGTTCCTTTATCAACTTATAGATTGACTCAGCTTCTTTAAGTGCAATATTTCCGGTAAATCCATCACTCACAATAACATCTGCTTCATGTTTACAAAACAAATAATTAGGTTCTAAATTACCAATAAAATTAATGTGAGGATTATCTTTTAATAATTTGTGAGTAGCTTTTGTCAATAAATTCCCCTTTTCAGGTTCTTCCCCTATATTTAACAATGCAACTTTAGGATTTTCAACATTTTGCACCTCTTTTGCGTAAATAGCTCCAAGTATTGCAAATTGTTCCAGATATTCCGGTTTACAATCAGCATTAAGCCCAACATCCAACAAAACACCATAAGTACCGTCAAATTTAGGCATTGGACTGGAAATACACGGACGAAGAATTCCGTTTATAGGCTTCACAGTACTCATTACACCGGCAAGCAAAGCCCCAGTATTCCCTGCACTTAAAAATGCATCTATCTCACCATTTTGATGATAAACAATCCCTTGTACAATAGAAGATTTACGTTTTGTCGCAATAGCACGAGTAGGGCTTTCTGCCATTTCTATATCATTCTCCGAAGCTATTACTACAAAATTATATCCTCCAAGATTATTTTCAGCAATATAATTATCAATAATTCTTTTATTACCAAACAAATAAAGTGTTGTTTCAGCGGCTTTGTTATTCTCGGTGAGGAATAATTTTACACCATCAAGCACAGCTTGAGGTGCAAAATCCCCACCTTGAACATCTACACCTATCCTCATAATGATCTTTTTAGTTAAACAATGGATTATGCTTCATCTTTAGAAATAATAATTTGCCCTTTGTAATACAAATTACCTTCATACCAATGGGCTCTATGTCTAAGATGAGCTTCTCCTGTTGTTTGATCATAAGAGATAGTAGGCTTTTTTGCTTTGTAATGTGTCCTTCTTTTGTCTCTTCTCGCTTTCGAGATTTTGTGTTTAGGATGTGCCATAACTCTTCTTTTTTTAGGTTAAACAAATTTTATTTTAATAAATTTTTTAAAACATCCCATCTGGGATCTGTTCTTAATTCTTTTTTTTCTTCTACAGAATATTTTTCCAAAATATCCAACATCTCATGATCACAAGTACTCTTACCATTCTCATCTAAAGGATGAACCTTTCTATAAGGTATTGTCAATGCAGTATCTTCGTAAAACCATTGTGCAACATTTATACTTTTCTTTGATTCTGGCACCATTACAGTACGCTCATCAATATCCTTAAATTCATCACCAACTTTTACAATCTGAACAGCATCAATTTTTACGGGATGCATAAATTTACCCAAGCAACGATCACAGACTAACTCCACTTCCCCTTCGATGTGATAAATAAACTCGTACAACTTATTCTTTTTCACCATTTCCAAATCAACAGACAAATGCCCGTGATCAATTAACGATTTTTCAAAAAGAACAAAAAAATCATCTTCCAACTCATAAGTAAATTTATAACTCCCGTTTTTCCTCCCTTCTATTTCTATGTCAAAATCACTGTACTTAATCATAAAGCTGAAAAATCGCACAAAATTAACTATTTTTTAACTTACAAAACCTTTAAAGCAAAAAAAATGCAATCAAAACAACTTAAACCTTTAGTTTTCAATAAAAAATGACGACTCGCCAAAAAGCGAATCGTCATTTAACAAAAATCCAACCGCAATTTATTTATTACTTATTACCTTAAATTCCACACGTCTGTTTTGTTGTCTTCCTTCTTCGGTATCGTTAGATGCAATAGGTTGGAAATATGCATAACCTTTGTACGTGATTCTGTCTGCAGAAATACCGTGTCCTATCAAATAATCTGCAACCGCCTTTGCTCGTGCTGTTGAAAGTTTCATATTTGTTTTCAAAGAACCTCTATTATCTGTATGTCCTGATACTTCAATCTTAATGTTCGGATGGTCTTTCAAGAGTTTAACCAACCTGTCCAACTCTGCATAAGATTCAGGTCTTAAGGTTGCTTTTGCATAATCGAAGAAAATATTCTTAAGCACAACCTTAGAACCTACTTGAAGTTTGTTCAAAGCAATATCCTTTATAATTTCTTGGTATCCGGTTGCCTTTGGAATATTAAAGTTTTCGGAATGGAACAAATATCCGTCAGCTTTTACATTCAATCCGTAATTCTTTCCTGAAGGCAATGAAACCAGATATTTTCCTGTTTTTGCATTTGATTTTATAGTAGAAATAACTTTATTTTTCTCATTATCTATAACTTCTATTGTTGCTTGAATAGGTTCTTTTGTAAAGGCATCGGTTACCGTACCTTTAACAATGGTCAGACGCATTGTTTTAATTTTAACCGAACCTTCAACGGCAGTTTCTTGAATAGGTTTAGTATTTGCAAGCAATTGGTCTTCTACACTCTCAATAGTCGGTTTTTCAGGTCCGCGGAATGTTATCATATAAATATCATAATCACCTAAACCATCCTCTTTTACTGAAGAATAATATCCGCGTTTACCGCTTGCGTTTATTACAAAGAAAACATCATCATCAGGCGTATTTATAGGATAACCTAAGTTTACCGGCTTACTCCAAGTTCCGTCATCTTGTAGTTCAGACTTGAAGATATCATATCCTCCCATGGTATTATGTCCCTTAGAAGAGAAATACAACGTACGGCCGTCAGGGTGCATAAATACACCTTCTTCGTCGTATTCTGTATTTATGGTAGGTCCTATATTTTGCGGTTTACCCCAAATTCCTTTTTTTTCGTCCCAATAAGAAATAAAAATATCGTGACCACCATAACTCATGTCCGGTCTGTTACTTACAAAATACATTGTTTTTCCATCAAAAGAAAATGAAGCTGATGATTCGTGATATTCCGTATTTATATACTTTTTTAATGGTTTGTCGGTAGGTTTTGACCACTTATCACCTTCAAGCTTAGATACATAAATATCCCCTCCGTTAGTTCTACCATTGAAAATAAATAATTGTGTTCCGTCCGGTGATAACCCTACGGTTGCATCATTATTTTTTGTGTTAAGTGGTGGTCCGATATTTTTGGCTTTTTGCCATTTACCATCAGCACCCTTATAAGAAATATAAATATCTTCGAAATACAAATTATCACCTGGATCACGACCCCCGCCATAAGTATCGGGACGACGTGATGTAAAAATCATAACAGATTCATCTGTAGAAATTAAAGGACTGTATTCGGGATAACTTGTATTTATAGCTTCTCCCACATTATCAATAAACACTCTTACAGGATGTTTAACAAGTTCTTTTCCCGTTTCACATTCTTTTACATATTTTTCAAGTTCTTTTCTGTGCTCTTGCAAATCCCTGGGTGATAAAGTATTTTTATATTTATTATAATATTCTATTGCCTTATCAAACTGATAATTTAAATGGTAACCTCTGGCAAGGTAAAACATTATTTTAGGATCAACAAAATGATTTAGTTCATAGGCTTTTTCAAAATATTTGATAGATTTTGTCTTTTGAATTGAATACAAATAACAAATACCTATTCTCAGATTAAGAATATCATTATTTGGATTTAGTTGGTATGCTTGCAAATAATAATCTAAAGCCCTCCTATATCCACCACGACCAAGAGCAAAAAGTGGTTCTGCTTCTTTTATTAATGATTTGGCTTTTTTATAATCATCCTTAGAACGGTAATCATCTTTCTTTATAACAATGTCTCTTGTCTGAATAATTTCATTCTTATTTTGGGCAAATACACCCGAAAACATAAACACAAATCCTATGGCAAGTAATATTTTTGTCTTCATATTATTTATTTTTAGTCGTTTCTGCATTCTTGTAAATATGTTTCTGCAACTTTTACCCCGTATTCTTTGGCTTTTTGCCAATCTTGACAAGCTTCTTTTAGTTTTCGTAGTTCTTCCTTGGCAATTCCTCGGTTGAGATATGCTACACCAAAATCATTTTTTATTTCAAGTGCTTTATTGAATTTTATTATGGCTTCTTCATACTTTTTTTGTTTCATCAAAGCCCTGCCCCAGTTATTGTATGCAAAGTAATAATCATTTTTTATTTCTACGGCTTTTTGGAAATCCTTAATGGCTCCGTCATAATCTTTTTTATCCATTTTTGCATTGCCGCGATTGTTGTAAGCAATATAATAATCAGGTTTAACATTTAATGCCATGGTGTAAGAAGCTATGGCATCATCATACTTTTTCAATTTACGGTACACACTTCCGAGATTGTTAAAAGCAAAATACATTTTAGGGTCTAGGGTGGTTGCCATTTTGTAGTCTGCCACCGCTTCTTCATACTTTTTCAGTTTGCGATATGTGCTTCCTCTGTCGTTATATGCATAAGCATATTTCGGATCCAACTTAATAGCATTGTTATATGCCTCCAATGCCCCTTGGTAATCACCGTCAAGGAATTTAATCATACCTATGTAATAATATGCTTTTGCATCTTTGTAACCTTTTTCAACGGCTGTTTGGTAATCTTGCAAAGCACCTGCATTATCCCCGGATAATTGCTTAGCCCTTCCTCTGAAATAATAAGCCTTAACCATTTCACCCGTAGTATCATTTGTTATTGCCAAAGTATAATCTTCAATAGCTCCTTTGTAATCTTTGAGTACGGTTTTTACGTTGGCACGGTTAAAATACGCTTTGGCAAAATTCGGTTTGTACTTAATTGCAGCACTGAACGAATCTATTGCAGCTTGGTAATTTTTATTCTTAAATTCTTCTACACCTTTGTTATAGGCTATTTCCGCCTCTTGATTCTCGGCTACAACCAAGGTTGAATCTTCCGGATTACCGGTAACTTGTGCTTTAAGTCCGGCTCCTCCGCCTATCAACAATAATAAAACAAGTAATTTAATGTATTTCATATTCGTTGTCGTTTTGTTTCAAAAATTTATTTACACAAAATTATAATAAAATATTTAACTTTTTAACAATACTTAGTCAAAATTCATTTCCACATCTCTAAAAGGTAAGTTTTTCATATCTTTTTCGGATATAATTTCCCTATCGATAGGAATTTTCCAATCGATATTCAAATCCGTATCGTTATATATTATACCTCTCTCGTATTCAGGAGCATAATAATTGTCACACTTGTAAAAAACTATTGCTGTTTCGCTAAGTACCGAAAAACCGTGTGCAAAACCTCTCGGAATATAAAGTTGCCTGAAGTTTTCGTCTGACAATTCCACACCAAACCACATGCCGAATGTTTTTGAACCTTTTCTCAAATCTACTGCCACATCAAAAATCTTCCCTTGCAAAACACGCACAAGCTTTGACTGTGCAAAAGGATTAAGCTGATAATGAAGTCCGCGAATCACACCATAAGACGAAAAAGACTGATTATCCTGAACAAAATCATCTTTTATTCCACTTTCTTCGTACAACTTTTTGTTGTAACTCTCAAAAAAATAACCTCTGTTATCCTTAAATACTCTCGGTTCTACAATCAACAAACCTTCTATTGGTGTTTTTATTATCTTCATCTTTTATGATTTTACAGCTATTTCATTTTTAGCATATCATCTTTAATTAACCTTATATACAATATTCTCAGTCTTTATATCTTTCAGATAATCTTTTCTTACATCATCGTCAAAAATTTCTATTGTAGAAGGATAAATTTTATTTTTATATTTTTCAATAAATTCATCAGGATCCAACCATAAATATGGTGTTAGAGTTGTATTTATGCAATTAGTTTTCACATTTCTAAAATAAAACTCTCTATAAGACTTTAAGGTATAAAGCTTTTTATCAATATTGAGTTTGCTTACAAAAACCGTTTGTTCTTCCCTGTTTATTTTTTTGACATAATATTTCCCATTTATTTTTTCATAGCTGACAAACATCTTTGATGATTTTTCATATTCTTTGTTTATTTTCAGGAACAAACGAATGGGTTTCCCAAGTAAATTATATGATGAAGAATATCTGGTTATTGCAAAGTCTTCAAGGTTGATAATGTAATGTGCAATATATGAATATTGATGAGACTTAGGAGTTTTTATTATTTTATGTGCTATCGGTAAATTAACTGTTTTACCATTTTGGGTTTCAATTGATTCGTAAGTGTCGTACCCAATGGTATCACTTTTTTTCGGGATATAAGTTATTGAAATATATTTTTCATTATTCATAAAAAATACGCTGTCAATACTAAATCTTCCTCTTCTCGGGGCACTTGGTTGGTCGAAATATAACAACATAAACATAAAGTCACCCCAATAAAAATTATAATCTGAACGGTATAAATAATTTATGGTATCAATATCAAATTCACTATCATAACAGTATTTAATCTTTATACCTTTTTCTTTTACCGTAATATTTGCCTCGAACATTTCTACCGTTTGCGTATCCTTTTTCAGATATTCTCTAGAAAATGTTTTAGCACAATAAGGATCGTCTAATGGGTAATTCTTTTTCAGGTTTTTGCGTACTTTTCTAAATATTTTCTTGGGATTATATCTTGCAACAATCGTAACTTCTTTTAACATATTGGTCTTGGGAGTTAATAAAATTACAGTGTCTTTAATTTCAGTTATTTCAAGATTAAGTGTTTTGTAACCAACAAAAGAAAAAGTTAAGGTATCGTTAATGTGAGATTTCGGAATTATCAATGTAAAATATCCGTTTTTGTCGGTAAAAGTGCCCGTAGATAATTTTTTGTCATAAACATGTGCAAAAACTAAAGGGTGTTTGCTTTTTGCATCAATTACTTTATTCGTGATAACAATTCCTGTCTGAGCTGCAGTAATAAATACTTCAAACATAAAAAATAAAACCAGGAAAATAGACTTTTTCATTTTTTTTATCGCACATATAAATTAGCATTTGATTTCTATTTAAACCTCTGCAATTTTAAACAAATACTGTCCGTAAGTGCTGTTTTTCAGACTTTCGGCAATAGATAAAAGTTGCTCCTTGGTTATAAAACCTTTTTTGTAAGCAATTTCTTCTATGCAAGAAATTTTTAGTCCTTGACGCTCTTCTATAGTTGCAATAAAGTTGGAAGCCTGCAACAAGCTGTATTGTGTGCCGGTATCGAGCCAAGCAAATCCTCTTCCAAGCAATTTTACATTCAATTTGCCTTCTTCCAAGTAAAGTTTGTTAAGGTCGGTTATTTCCAATTCTCCCCTTGCTGACGGTTTTAGTGATTTAGCTTTTTTTACCACCGTATTATCATAAAAGTAAAGCCCTGTAACCGCCCAGTTTGATTTTGGATTTTTTGGTTTTTCTTCCAAGCTGATAACTTTTCCGTTTTCATCAAACTCCGCAACTCCGTAACGTTGAGGGTCATTTACATAGTATCCGAAAACAGTAGCTCCCTCTTTAAGTTGCGCAGCCTCATGCAACAACTTCGGCAAATTATGCCCGTAAAAAATATTATCCCCCAATACAAGGCATGATGTATCATTACCGATAAATTCTTCACCAATAAGAAACGCTTGTGCAAGTCCTTCTGGTTTGGGCTGAACGGCGTAATAAATGTTAAGTCCCACAAACGAACCGTCGCCCAAAAGTTCTTCATAAAACTTAATATCCCTTGGGGTGGAAATAACCAAAATATCTCTTATCCCAGCAAGCATCAATGTTGATAACGGGTAATAAATCATCGGTTTATCATAAACAGGCAAAATTTGCTTGGAAATCACTTTTGTTACCGGATGTAACCTTGTTCCTGCACCACCTGCTAAAATTATTCCTTTCATGTCTATTTTTTTGTTTTTCTCTTCACCCCTCTGTATTTCCACCTCAATGGTAGAAGCATAGTATCCTCCCTTGAGGGAGGATAAAGGTGGGTGACAGTTTATAATTAGATTGTTTTAATTTTATAAATCATTAACATGTTATGACAAATCAGAACACAATAATCATTATCCTTTATTACAAAATCGTCTTCTTAAAATACTCAATTGTTCTCTTAAGACCTTCTTCCAGAGGAATTTTAGGCTCCCAATTAAGTTTTTCTTTTGCCATCGATATATCGGGTTTCCTTTGAATCGGGTCATCTTTCGGAAGTGGTTTGAAAACTATCTTTGACTTTGAGCCTGTCATTTTTAAAACCATTTCCGCAAGTTCAATTATTTTGAATTCTCCCGGATTTCCGATATTTACCGGACCTGTAAAATTTTCAGTTTCCATCATTTTGAGCATACCTTCTACCAAATCATCAACATATTGGAAACTACGTGTTTGTGTTCCATCACCATATACGGTAATATCCTCTCCTTTCAAAGCCTGAACTATAAAGTTAGAAACAACCCTGCCGTCATCAGGTCGCATTCGTGGTCCGTATGTATTAAAAATCCTTATTATTTTGATGTCAACACCATTCTGATTGTGATAGTTTACAAACAATGACTCCGCACATCTTTTGCCTTCGTCGTAACAAGACCTCGGACCTATCGGGTTTACATTCCCCCAGTAAGTTTCGAGTTGCGGATGTACAGCTGGGTCACCATATACTTCACTTGTAGATGCTTGCATAATACAAGCCTTTACCCTCTTGGCAAGACCAAGCATATTTATGGCACCCATTACAGAAGTTTTTATTGTCTTAATGGGGTTATATTGATAATGAACAGGTGAAGCGGGACAAGCCAAGTTATAGATTTCATCAACTTCGGCAAAATAAGGCATTGTAATATCGTGCCTTACTAACTCAAAGCGATGGTTATCCAACAAATGAAGCACATTGTCTTTGCTACCGCTAAAAAAATTATCCAAGGCTATAACATAGTGCCCTTGTTCCAAAAGCCTTTCGCAAAGGTGACTACCGATAAACCCCGCGCCACCGGTTACCAATACTGTTTTTCGTTTTTTCATTATCCGTAAATTGTTTTTCTGCCTATACTATAATAAATAAAACCTTTATCTTTTATAAAATCAGGTTCAAAAATGTTTCTCCCGTCAAAAATTATATTTTCATTCATAATAGACTTTAACTTCTTAAAGTCCGGCAGACGAAACTCGTTCCACTCCGTTACAATAAACAATCCATCTGTTCCTTCTGCCGCATCATATTGACCATTGGCGTAATAAATTTTATCGCCCAAAATTCGTTTAGCCTCTTCCATTGCCACAGGATCGTATGCCTTAACGGTTGCCCCAAGTTCCAGCAGCTTATTAATAATCACAATAGAAGGAGCTTCCCTCATATCATCGGTATTAGGCTTGAAAGATAATCCCCAAACGGCAAAAGTTTTTCCTTTTACCTTTTCTATATCTCCATAATGGTCTATCAGTTTGTTTACAAGAATGCTTTTTTGCCTTTTGTTAACATCTTCTACAGCTTTAAGTATTTCAAGAGGATGATTATGTTCTTCGGAAGTTTTAATCAACGCCTTAACATCTTTCGGGAAACAAGAGCCACCATATCCTGTGCCGGCATAGAGGAATTTATGTCCGATTCTCGGGTCACTTCCGATTCCTTTTCTTACCCAATTTATGTCGGCACCTACTCTTTCACACAATACCGCCAAATCGTTCATAAAACTTATACGTGTTGCAAGCATTGCATTAGCCGCATACTTGGTCATTTCTGCCGAAGGAATATCCATAAACAAAATGGGATGTCCGTTTAAAACAAAGGGATGATAAAGCCGTTGCATAATTTTCTTTGCCCTGTCATTGTCTATTCCTACAACAATTCGATCAGGCTTCATAAAATCATTGATGGCATCACCTTCTTTTAGAAATTCGGGATTGGAAGCAACATCAAACTCGACATCTACGCCATGTTTCAAAATTTCTTCTTTGACAGCTGCTCTAACCTTTTCGGAAGTTCCAATCGGCACTGTACTTTTGGTTACCACAACAGCATAATGATCTAAATACTTACCAATATCACGGGCTACTGACAAAACATATTTCAAATCCGCACTTCCATCTTCGTCGGGTGGAGTTCCCACTGCAATAAAAATTGCTTCGGCATCTTTAATGCCTTCTTTTATGTCGGTTGTGAAAAATAATCTATTTTTTTCCACATTATTTTTTATCATATCATCAAGCCCGGGTTCATAAATCGGCACTTCGCCGTTATTAAGCATATCAATTTTTCTTTTGTCAATATCTATACAAGTAACGGTAAGACCTGTTTCCGAAAAACAAGTTCCTGTAACCAATCCGACATATCCGGTACCTACAATTGCTATTTCCATTTCCGGTTATTTTTTATATTTTGCACAAATATACAAGAGAATTTTCAACATCTTTCATTAACAGTTTATCAATCACTCTCTTTTATTTTAAATTCATTTATAATAGCATCCAATGTTTTTCTGACAATTATATCGTTTCTGTAATGATTTACAACCAAATCATATGCATTGCTTGCTATCTCCCGCACTTTGTCGGGATTTAAAAGTAAAAAATCTATCGTCTCAACCCATTCCTTAATGCTGTTTGCAGACAAAAAATGTTTCCCTGATTCCGCTTCTATGCCTTCAATACCCACATTAGTAGTAATAATTGCACGCTTAAGGCTCATTGCCTCTATAATTTTCACCCTCATACCACTGCCAGATAATAAAGGCACAAGCATAATTCCGTGGGAAAGAATAAATTTGCGTGCATCATCCACTTCGCCAACAACCTCTACACCTGGAACATTTTTCATCTTTGCAATAAAATCAGCGGAAGCATTTCGACCGGCAATATAAAATTTTGTCCCGTGCTTTTCATAAACTTGCGGCCAAACATTTTTCACAAACCAAAGCAATCCTTCCACATTCGGCATCCAATCCAACGACCCGATAAAAGCAATTGAAATATTTTCCGGCAAAGGCGTTTCTTCTTCCGTGGGATCTATTCCAAATGGCATTACATACGACAGCACATTTATTCCCAATTCTTTAAACACTTTATCATCTTCCAGGGTAATAGGTAATAAAAAATCCGCCCTCGACAGATGTCGTATTTCAAACCTTTTCAAGCGAGATGTCATAGACGAAAGGTAAAACTTTTTTAAGCCCTTTTCATTTTCCAACTTCCTTTGCCAAATCCTGTGCTCCACATTGTGTGCCCTTATTACAACAGGACATTTGCACAATTCTTTAATAAAATCAACTAAATACGCCATGTAAAGTCCTTCCAAAAAAACAATATCATAGATTTTGGCAGTTATAAGTTCATTAATCTTTTTTTTTAACCCTGCTGAATAAAACCTTACAGCAATGTATGGGTCAGTAGAAAAGAAAAAATTCACCAATGCATCTTTTGCCTTGATTGTTGTATCAACAAAAACCGTGTGGAAAGTAACATTATTGATTTCGGAGATTTCTTTTGCGGGATGTTTAGGTGTTTCAACTGCAACAAAATCAATGTTGTGACCAAGTGCAACCAAATTTTCAAGAAACGCTTTAACCGCCAATGCACCGCCGTCTTTTGCAGGATAAGGAAATTTAGAAGAAACAGTAAGCAACCTCATTTTTTCTTTTTCTTTCCGTTAGACTTTTTTTTCTTGAACCAACGCATCGGAAAGCTCAACACAATAGCGTCATTTGTAGCTTTATACGTAAGGTAAGCACCGATAGGCAACAAAATGGCAGCAGGAATCCACATACCCATTGCAGGAGACACAACCAACTCTTTTGCAAGCCTTTCACCAGTTATAGTAAGTACATAATAAAAGACGAAAAACAGAATCGATATAACAACAGGCATTCCAAAACCACCTTTACGAATAATAGCTCCAAGAGGTGCACCTATAAAAAACAGGATAAAGCAAGCTATTGACAAAGTAAATTTTTTATGCCATTCAATTTCGTGCTTAATTATCCACTTATATCTATACAAAAAATCTTCTTTGTTTGTTTCTATAAGCGAACTTGCAGAACGTGCAAAATTCAATGCTGAGCCAAAAACCTGTTTTAATTTCATTTTTGGCGTTGAAGATAAGACACTATCAAAATTCAAATATTTATTAGGTTTTATGTTACTAACAAAAAAAGTACTGTCTTTAACTTGCGGATAACGAATCAAATATGAAGATTGATAAAGTAATTTTACAAAATCTCTTTTTTTATCTACATAATCTTTTTTAAGCGAATCAATAGCAAATTGTAACTGAGATAAATTAAGCATTTGATAATTTTGCTTCCACAACGACTCATCCGTCCTCTTGAAACTAAAACCAGACATATCAAAAGTTATAGTCTCACTGTCAAAAAACTCTTTTTGGAACGGATATGTTTTATACCTTTTTTTTCCGTCTTCATCAACATCCTCATATTTCTTACCATGATACAACGTAAGCAACAGGTTCATTTTGTCCGGCGAGAACCTCATCCTTGCAGAATCTGCAATTATAATGGAACGATTCCCTTTGTTTTCAGAATAATCATAAATCATTATTTTATAAAGCATATTCCTTTTTGGATTTTTTTTCAAAACCCTGATAGAATAGCCTTTCAACCCATTGTAAAATGTATTTGGTTGAATTTTAAAAGTTGGCTGCTTATTACGAATATCATATAATAACGATTGCATTTTAAGATTTGCAACAGGCATTATATTATTTGCAAAAAAGAATGCTATAAGGCTAATTAACAATGATAAAATAATTAAAGGTTTCATTATGCGTTGCAAAGAAATTCCCGCAGCTTTCATTGCAGTAAGTTCTGAATTTTCACCAAGATTACCGAATGTCATAAGTGAAGCTAACAAAATAGATAGAGGCAAAGCCATAGGCACCAATACAGTAGAAGCATAGATAATAAGCTTTGCAACAACATACCATTCTAAACCTTTACCGACCAACTCATCAATATACTTCCATAAAAATTGCATTACGAGCAAGAAAAGTACTATAAAAAAAGTAAGTAATAAAGGACCTATATATGACCTTATTACTAAAAGGTTAAGCTTTTTCATTTCAATAGGATACGCTTACACACCCAACACCTGCATTAAATCTTCTATTTGAGAATCCCACAATTCAATGGTTTCTTCCTTTTCGTCTTCATCTACAAAATCCGTTATTATGAGAACGATATCACCGGTTAAATCATCTTTTACAACCTTAAATTCAAAAAATGATTTTTCATCTTCATCATCTAACCATCGAAATCTGATATAACTACCTATTTTCCTGCCTGTAATCTCGGCTTTTTGTTCTTCACCCTCCCAAATAAATGTATATTCATTCCCATTTATGTTAACATCGTCGGCAAACCATTTAGAAAGCCCACCAGGAGTGCTGACATGATCGTATAAAACTTTTGGAGAGGAATTTATAACATATTCAAGCTGTATCTTTTCTTTCATGACAAAAAAATTTTGCTTGCAATATAAACATTTTTTTCAAATAATACCTTTTTATTGCCAAAAAAGTTTACTCATTAAAGAATACAAAAAACTCTCAACAAGTAAAAATCCGTACCTTTGCAAACTAAATTTGACAGTTAGAATGAAAATATTAAAAGGGGAATCTGACCGGAAAATAAGTGAAAATTTGTGTATAACAATAGGCACAATGGATGGTGTGCATTTGGGACATTTAGCTATACTCAAAACTCTTAGAGACAAAGCCTCAAAAACAAATTCAAAAACGGCACTTATAACTTTCAAACCACACCCCAGAAAGGTTTTGAGAAACGATAATGTTGAATTATTGACATTGTTTGACGAAAAAGTTGATATACTTAAAAAAACTGAACTGGTAGATTATCTGATAATATTTTATTTTAACCGAGAATTTGCATCACTATCTGCTGAAAATTTTATAAACATAATAATAAACAAGGCATATATGAAATGTATAATACTCGGCTATGATAATCATTTTGGCAAGAACCGCAGAGGTAATTTTGATTGGCTGAAACAATACGGCAAATTACACAATATTGATATTTTAAAAGTTAAAGCAGTTACATCTGGAAAAGATAAAATAAGTTCTTCCGCAATTCGCACTCTGATAAAAAACGGCAATTTGAAAAAAGCTGCGGAATTTCTCGGATACCACTATTTTGTTACCGGTATAGTAGGTAAAGGTAAAAACATCGGTAATACAATCGGATTCCCTACGGCAAATCTAAAATTTGACAAAGACAAATTGCTTCCGCCAACAGGAATTTATGCCGGAATTGCTTGCTATAATGGCAAAACATATCCGGCAGCAATTAACATCGGCTACAATCCTACCGTTTCTTCTGATAAAGTTATTAAAACAGAAGTTCATTTAATAGGCTTTAAAGAAAACCTTTACGGTGAAAAGTTACGAGTGTTTTTTATAGAAAAAATAAGAGGCGAGAAAAAATACAATTCTCTAGACGAGTTAAAATCAGCAATATCCGCCGATATAAAAAAGGTTATTCAACTTACATCGGAAACAAAGGTCAATTGCTTTGGACTTTAAGATAAAAATTTGCAAAATTCTTGTAACTTTGCACAAAATATAAAAAACGAAATTATGGCAAACACAGCAGATATCAGAAACGGATTATGTATTGAATTCAAAGGCGACACATACCAAATAGTTCAGTTTCAACACGTTAAGCCGGGGAAAGGTTCAGCTTTTGTAAGAACAAAATTAAAAAGTCTTACCACAGGACGAGTTATTGACAACACTTTCCCCTCAGGTGCAAAAATTGATGTGGTAAGAGTGGAAACAAGACCTTATCAATACTTATACAAAGACGAACACGCTTATGTTTTTATGCACACCGAGACTTTTGAACAGGTATATATTGAAGAACATTTTATAGAAAATCCACTTTTGCTGAAAGAAGGAATGGAAGTTCAAATAGTTTTCCATGCAGATAAAGAAATACCTTTAAGCGTGGAACTTCCTGCTCATGTAGTTCATGAAGTAGTATATACAGAACCTGGAATAAAAGGCGACACAGCTTCGTCAACGGCTATGAAACCTGCCAAAACCGAAACAGGATTTGAAGTACAAGTACCGCTTTTCGTAAACACAGGTGACTTGATAAAAATTGATACCCGCACAGGTAATTATGTAGAAAGGGTGAAGAAATAATTGTTAGTTATTTAGTGGTTAGTTGTTAGTATTTTTTGAACTTATTTCAAAATCTTTTAAGTTCTGAATATTATAGAACATACAACTAACACCCAAAACAATTTTCACAATGAAATTCGACAAAGAATATACATTAAAAGAAGTGGCTTCGTGGATAGGCGGTGAGCCTATCGGGGACCTTTCTATCCCTGCGAGAGGAATAAATGAAATCCATGTGGTTGAACCGGGTGACATAACATTTGTTGACCACCCGAAATATTACAAAAAAGCTCTAAACTCAGCAGCAACCACAATAATTATAAACAAAAAACTTACTCCACCCGAAGGTAAAGCCTTAATTTACCACAAAGACCCATTTACAGCGTACAACAAAATAGTAAAGCACTTCTCAAATTTTTCACCTTCAAACGATTTGATAAGTGATAGTGCCACAATTGGCGAAGGTACGATTATTCAGCCCGGCACTTTTATAGGCGAAAATGTGAAAATCGGGAAAAATTGCATAATTCATGCCAATGCTACAATCTACCACGATATAATAATCGGCGACAATGTTATCATTCACTCGGGAACTGTAATAGGTGCAGATGCTTTTTACTTCCAAAAAAGGCAAGACGGCTACCACAAAATGATTTCGGGGGGGCGTGTAATTATTGGCGACAATGTGGAGATTGGAGCAAATTGCACAATCGACAGGGGAGTTTCTGCGGATACAATAATTGGTGACGGAACCAAACTCGACAACCTCATACAAATAGGACACGATACGGTAATAGGCAAAAACTGTCTCTTTGCGGCACAAGTGGGAGTGGCAGGAGCTGTTAGGATAGAAGACGATGTGATCCTTTGGGGACAAGTAGGAGTGCAAAAAGATCTTACCATTGGCAAAGGTGCCGTTGTTCTCGGGCAATCCGGCGTAGGCAACGACCTCGAAGGCGGTAAAACTTATTTCGGTTCGCCTGCAAAAGAAGCACGCGAAAAGATGAAAGAACTGGTATATGTTACCAGAATACCGGAAATACTGGAAAAGATGAAAGAAAAATAGAACAGGCTCAGTTTTACAATAAAAAAGGGAGCTTTAATTTCGACTCCCTTTTTTATTTGGTTCATTATCACAATTTAGTCTTCTGAAGCAGCAGAACGTATTGTTTCCATTTCCTTGTCGAACCAAAAGATATTTTTTTCTCCTGCCAAATTCAGTTTGTCCAAAATCGTTCTAACTGTACTTTCTTCTTCTATTTGTTCACTCACAAAATACTGTATCCAATTCATTGTCCTGTAATCGTTTGTTTCGTGACAAACTTTCACTATTCCATTAATGGAGTCCGAAATATACTGCTCATGCTTAAGAACTTGGTTAAACATAGACTTCACATTGTCAAACTCGGCAGGCGGTTGTTTCAGTTCCGGTATTGTAACTTTTTCGTCCACATCAAGCAAATAATGAATGAACTTAAAACCGTGCATTCTTTCTTCTTCTGCTTGATCATACAGCCATTTGGAAATTCCGGGATAACCCTCCTTGTCAGCCCAAACAGCCATTGCAAGGTAAAGGTTTGACGAATAAAATTCTTTTTCTATTTGTTCGTTTAATATTTCAGCAACTTTTTTCGATATCATAATTACATTTTTTAGATTATTCAAAATTAAACTTGGCTCATCACCAAAGCATCAATAATTCTATTGAGTGTCTGGCTCGGACGCATCGCTTTTTCTGCAAGTTCTTCATTCGGTAAATAGTACCCACCGATATCTTGCTGCTTGCCTTGTGCAGCATTCAGTTCATCCACAATAACAGCCTCATTTTCTTGCAATTGCTTAGCAACGGGTACAAACAATGCTTTGAGTTCTTCATCGTCGTTTTGTTCTGCCAATGCTTGACCCCAATACATTGCCAAATAAAAATGTTCTGCCCTATTATCAGGTTCATTAGCTTTCCTTGATGGTAACTTACCATTTTCTAAAACCAAACTTACAGCTTTATCTAATGCTTTGGAAAGTACCATTGCTTTTTTATTTTCAGTTTTATTAGCTAAATCTTCCAGTGAAACCGTCAATGCAAGAAATTCTCCCAACGAATCCCATCGCAAATGGCCTTCCCCCAAGAATTGTTGAACGTGCTTAGGTGCCGAACCTCCTGCGCCCGTTTCAAACAATCCACCTCCTGCCAACAAAGGGACAATAGACAACATTTTAGCACTTGTGCCTAATTCTAGAATAGGGAATAAGTCTGTAAGGTAATCCCTCAACACATTCCCAGTTACCGAAATTGTATCTTTCCCTACTCTAACACGTTCCAAAGTAAACCTCATAGCTTCAACAGGTGGCATGATATGAATTTCCAAGCCGCTTGTATCGTGGTCTTTCAAATACTTTTCTACTTTTTCAATCAAAACAGCATCATGAGCCCTGTTTTTATCTAGCCAGAAAACAGCAGGATTTCCTGTTGCCCTTGCTCGGTTAACAGCTAGTTTTACCCAGTCACGAATTGGTAAATCCTTAGCTTGGCAACCACGATAAATATCACCTTTTTCAACACGGTGTTCCATCAATACGTTACCGGTATTGTTGTCAATAACTCTAACTGTTCCTGTAGCCGGGATTTTAAAAGTTTTATCATGTGAACCGTATTCTTCTGCCTTTTGTGCCATAAGACCTACATTGGAAACATTACCCATGGTTGCAGGGTCAAATGCACCGTTTTTCTTACAAAAATCAATCATCTCTTGATAAAATGTAGCATAGCATCTGTCGGGAATTATAGCTTTGGTATCTTGCATTTGTCCATCTGCATTCCACATTTTACCTCCGTCGCGAATCATTGGAGGCATAGAAGCATCAATAATAACAAGGTTAGGTGCATGCAAGTTGGTAATTCCTTTGTTGGAATCAACCATTGCCAAATCCGGATTTTTTTTCAATACTTCTTCAATTGCTGCTTCTATCTCACGACGTTTTTCGTCAGGTAATTTTTTTAGTTTCAAATACAAATCACCGAGCCCCAAATCCGGAATAACACCTATTTCTTCAAATTCCGCTTCATATTTTTCAAAAACATCTTTGAAATATACCGAAACAAAATGGCCAAAAATTATTGGATCAGACACTTTCATCATTGTTGCTTTCAGGTGTACCGAAAACAATACATCTTTGGCTTTAGCATCTTCTACTTGTTCTTCTATAAAATTTCTAAGTTTGTTTGCACTTAAATATGTACCATCCAATACTTCATCTTTCAGAAGCGGTAAATTTTCTTTCAATATTGTTTTATTACCGTTTTCGTCTATTAATTCGTAGCGAACAGATGTATAGTTTTTGATAACAACAGACTTTTCATTTTCATAAAAATCACCTTCGTTCATATGAGCAACATGTGTCTTGGAATCCGGTGACCAAGGAGCAAGTTTATGTGGATGTTTTTTTGCATAAGCCTTTACTGATGGAGCTACCCTTCTGTCGGAATTACCTTGACGCAACACAGGGTTTACAGCACTACCGAGTACTTTTGCATAACGGTCTTTTATTCTTTGTTCTTCTTCGTTTTTAGGTTCTTCGGGATAATCAGGTACTTTATAGCCTTTTTCTTGCAATTCTTTTATTGCAGCTTTCAATTGTGGAACTGATGCCGAAATGTTAGGTAATTTAATGATATTGGCTTCAGGTTTTTTAACCAATTCACCAAGATATGCCAAATCATCATTTACTCTTTGTTCTTCAGTGAGATATTCTGGGAAGTTTGCAAGTATTCTGCCTGCCAATGAGATATCCCTTGTTTCTACCGATACGCCTGCTCCTTTGGTAAAAGCTTTCACTATAGGAAGCAATGAATAAGTTGCCAAAGCAGGTGCCTCATCTACCTTTGTCCAAACTATATTTCTTTTTTCTGCCATTTTGATTTTGTATTTTTATTTATTATCAACACAAAAATAAATAAAGTTTTCAGTAAGAAGAGTTTTTTAAAACAATAATGGAAGAAAATTAATTTTAGTGTAGTGGGATAAAAGTAAATATTTTTTTAATATAATGC
>JALTDM010000127.1 GCA_027074135.1 Bacteroidales bacterium | reverse complement strand
AATATGGTATTTTCATTTTAAAAAGTCCATTTTCATTACCAAAAAATTGGTATTTTTTTATATTTACTTAAAAATCACCGGGAAATTTTATTATTAATTAAACAAAAAAATCTACTTTTGTATAGCATTTTATTAACCCAAAAAAATATATTTGCCTATGAAAACAAGTTTTTTAGACCGTTTTATGACTCGTAAAGGGTTATATACCAGTTTTTGGATTATCGCCATTTTTATGGTTACAGCACTTATTTACTTTACTGCTTATATGCACAAAGAAGTGCCACCGATTCCGAAAGAAGTAAAAAGTGAAAGCGGTGAAGTAATTTACACTTACAATGATGTCGTTCAAGGGAAAGCATATTTCCAAGAATTTGACCTTATGGACTGGGGAACATTCTTGGGAATGGGAGCTTATTTGGGACCGGATCTTACAGCAGAACATCTGCATTTAAGATTGAAATATCTTTACGATTTTTATGCAAGAGAAAAATTTGGCAAACCTGCCAAAAATTTAACTGATGAAGAAAAAGTACAAATTAAAGAAATCGTAAAAAAAGATATTAAAAGCATTCAATTAAACGAAAATACGGTAATTTATAAAAAGGCTGATGCGGAAGCATTTAAACATTTACAACAATATTGGGTAGATGTTTTGGTAAATGGTGCTGCAAAAGATAGAGGTTATCCCGGAGGTTTTATGAGCTCAAAACAAGCAAAAGAAATTGCTGCTTTTATTGATTGGGGAAATCTTGCTGCCTCATCATTACGTCCGGGAACAGATCGTACATGGACAAATAATTGGCCATATGAACCTCTTATAGACCAAAATATTTTGTGGTCAAATAATGTTGTTTCATTGTGGGAATTCTTAATACTCTGGGCACTCACAATTATTGTCATTTATTTGTTTTATGAATATTTATTAAATAAAGAAGAAAAACTCGAACCAACATTTAAAATTGATAAATTATACAAATCACAAAAGAAATTATTAAAATATGTACCAATCGTAGCTTTATTATTTGTAGTACAATTATTTTTAGGAGGTTATATTACACACCTCACAACAGAACCGGGCAAAGACTTTTTAATATCACAAAGCATATTGCCTTATAATGCTGCTAGGCCTATGCATACCCAGTTGGCAATATTGTGGGTAGCAGTTGGATGGCTTGTCGGAGGATTACTTATTGCACCTTGGGTAGCCGGCAAAGATCACAAAATGCCTTGGCTTGTAGATGTATTATGGGCAGCATTAGTATTTGTTGGTGTCGGTTCCATAATAGGTATATGGTTAGGAACAACAGGACAATTACCGGACAGTTGGTTCTGGTTTGGTAACGAAGGACGTGAACTCATAAACCTTGGTCGTTTTTGGGATATATTACTAGTTGTAGGTCTTGTTTTCTGGTTTTTATTGGTATTCACACTTATCAAGAAAGCTGCTAAAAACAATTCACTTGTCAGCACAATAATCTGGGCAGCGTTTGCCATTGCCACCTTGTACATTGCCGGCATGATGCCTATAAACAAAATAGAACCTAATTTTACAGTTGATGATTATTATCGTTGGTGGGTTATTCACCTATGGGTAGAACTTACTTTCGAATTGTTTGCAGCAGGTGTATTGGCATACATGACGGTTACACTAGGACTTATTTCGTACAAAACAGCAGAAAGAGTTATGTTTTTCGAACTCTTCTTAGTAATGCTTAGTGGCACCCTCGGTGTTGCTCACCACTACTGGTGGCAAGGACTTGACAATTATTGGATTGCAATGGGAGGTATTTTCTCGTCACTGGAACCGTTACCTCTTGCACTTATGATGGTAGAAGCAATGAAAAATCAAAGAGAGAAAGCCCACAGCGGTGAAAATTTCCCATTTAAAGTTACATTTTTGTGGCTGGCAGGTAGTGCGTTCCTTAATTGGATAGGAGCTGGGTTCCTAGGAATGGTAATAAACACTCCAACAATGAATTATTACGGACATGGTCAATATATCATTATGCCTCATGGACATGTTGCATTACTTGGAGCTTTCGGGTACATTTCACTTGCATTTATTTACATGACGGCAAGAACAAATTCCATAGCAAACAACTTGAACTGGAATGAAAAAGCGAGTCGTTGGGGCTTTTGGTTACTTACATTGGGTGTTTTAATATATGCTATCCCTTATTTAATAGTAGGTTTCCACCAATCTTCAGTGGCTTTTCATGAAGGATATTACTACTCAAGATTACATGAAACAATTTCTCAAATGAGTGGTTGGTTGTGGTTTAGATTATTACCTGACACAATGATGATTCTAGGTGGTGTAATCATCTTCATTGACTTGTTTGCTAAAATATATTTGGCAAAGAAACACGTTGCATAAGAACTAAACCATTACAAATATAAAAAAGCCGCATCCGAAAAAAAGATGCGGCTTTTTTATTTGGCGGCAAACCCAAACAAAAAAGGACGAACTGCAATGTTCGTCCTTTTATAGTGGGCCCGCTAGGGCTCGAACCTAGGACCCCCTGATTATGAGTCAGGTGCTCTAACCAACTGAGCTACGGGCCCGATATCGTCTTTTTTAAAACTGCGGTGCAAAGATAATACTTTTTTCAAAAGGGATAATACCCACGCCTTATTTTTTAAAAATTTAAACATGTATTTCTAAAATAAAAAGAGGTTGCCTTAAAGACAACCTCTTTCCACTATACTATCTGGTTATTTAAAAATTATGCTTCTAAATTTGCTTTAAGAAATTCTCTATTCAACTTAGCAATGTGTGCTATTGAAATATTTTTAGGACATTCCACTTCACACGATCCGGTATTTGTACAACTACCAAACCCAAGTTCTTCCATTTTATCTACCATTGCTTTTACTCGACGCGTTGCTTCAATCTTTCCTTGTGGAAGATGTGCTAAATGTGAAACTTTAGCAGCAACAAATAACATAGCAGAAGAATTTTTACAAGTAGCCACACATGCACCGCAACCTATACATGTTGCAGCATCCATTGCTACATCTGCATCATCTTTCGGAATAGGTATAGCATTTGCATCAGGAGCATTTCCTGTATTTACGGAAATATAACCACCTGCTTGTAAAATCTTGTCAAAAGCACTACGGTCAACAATAAGATCTTTAATTACAGGAAAACCTTTTGCTCTCCATGGTTCAACCCAAATAGTTTCACCATCTTTGAATTTACGCATAAACAATTGGCATGTTGTCACATCTTCATCAGGACCGTGAGCCCTACCGTTGATATGCAAACTACACATTCCACATATACCTTCACGGCAATCATGGTCAAAAGCAACTGGTTCTTCACCTTTTCTTATCAGCTCATCATTTAATATATCGAGCATTTCCAAGAATGATGCGTCAGACGGAATATTATCAATTTGATATGTTTCAAATTTCCCTTTTGATCTACTATCTTTCTGACGCCATATTTTTAATGTAAATTTCATATTACCGAATTTTTAAAATAATTATTTTATTTATAGCTTCTTGTTTTCACTTCAATATTTTCGTATTTGAGAGGTTCTTTGTTTAGTTCAGGCATTTGCCCTTCTCCTTTGTATTCCCAAGCAGCTACATACATAAATTGATCATCCCTACGCAAAGCTTCACCTTCTTCTGTTTGGTATTCTTCACGGAAATGACCACCGCAAGATTCTTCTCTATGTAGAGCATCGGTAGCAATTAGTTCTCCCAATTCCAAGAAATCTGCAACTCTACCTGCTTTTTCAAGTTCAGGATTAAGGTTATCCGCACTTCCCGAAACTCTTACATTTTTCCAAAATTCTTCTCTTAAAGCCCTTATTTCGCTTATAGCTTTTTCCAATCCTTCACGATTCCTTGACATTCCAACATAATGCCACATAATTTTTCCCAGTTCTCTATGGAAATGATCAACAGGTTCATTTCCCTTTACACTCATCAATTTATTTATTTTATCTTTTACATTCTTTTCGGCTTCATCAAATTCTTTTGTTTTAATATCAATTTCAGGATGATAAATTTCATTTGCAAGATAATTTTGAATTGTATATGGTAAAACAAAATATCCGTCTGCCAATCCTTGCATTAATGCCGAAGCACCTAATCTGTTAGCACCATGATCGGAGAAATTTGCTTCACCGGCAACAAACAATCCCGGTATTGTGCTTTGCAATTCGTAATCTACCCAAAGACCACCCATTGTATAGTGTACTGCAGGATAAATCATCATCGGGTGATTATATGGATCAACACCGGTAATCTTTTCATACATTTGGAAGAGGTTGCCGTATCTTTCTTCAATTTTCTTTTTGCCAAGTCTTTCTATTGCATATTTGAAATCAAGAAATACTCCCAATCCCGTCGGTGCCACACCATAACCAGCATCACATCTTTCTTTAGCAGCTCTGGAAGCAACATCACGAGGAACTAAGTTACCAAATGCAGGATATCTTCTTTCAAGATAAAAATCTCTGTCTTCATCAGGTATATCGTTTGCTGTTTTCAATCCTTTACGAATTGCTTCAGCATCCTCTTTTTTCTTAGGCACCCATATTCTACCATCATTACGAAGACTTTCAGACATCAAAGTTAATTTAGATTGAAATTCTCCGTGTAATGGAATACATGTCGGGTGAATTTGAACATAAGCAGGATTTGCAAAAGCAGCACCTTTCTTATAAGCAGCCCAAGCAGCAGACCCGTTGGAACCCATTGCGTTAGTAGAAAGGTAATAAACATTTCCATATCCACCGGTTGCCAATACTACGGCATGAGCCCCGTATCTTTCTATTTCACCTGTAACAAGGTTTCTCACAACAATACCTCTTGCTTTGCCGTCCACAACAACCAAATCAAGCATTTCCCTTCTATGATACAATTTTACCGTACCAGCTGCAATTTGCCTGTTTAATGCAGAATATGCACCTAAAAGTAATTGTTGACCTGTTTGTCCTTTTGCATAAAATGTCCTGGACACAAGCACACCACCAAATGAACGATTTGTTAAGTATCCTCCATATTCTCTTGCAAAAGGAACACCTTGTGCAACAGCTTGATCTATAATGTTTCCACTAACTTCGGCAAGTCTGTAAACATTGGCTTCTCTAGATCTGTAATCGCCACCTTTTATAGTATCATAAAATAAACGGTAAATAGAATCACCATCATTTTGATAATTCTTCGCTGCATTTATACCTCCTTGTGCTGCAATACTATGAGCTCTTCTCGGGCTGTCTTGATAACAGAAAATTTTAACATTAAAACCCATTTCTCCAAAACTGGCAGCAGCTGAGGCTCCGGCTAAACCAGTACCTACAACAATAATATCAAGTTTTCTTTTGTTGTTAGGTGCAACAAGCTTTTGTGTTTCTTTATATATGGTCCACTTTTCCGCCAAAGGACCTTTAGGTATTTTTGAATCTAATTTTATCATAGTTTACATTTTTTTATTTAACTAAAAAGTAAATTGGTATAATTGAAAAACCTACAGCAATAATTATTGCATAGCAATAAGCACAACCGGTAAGTATTTTTCTCCATTTATCATCACTCCAACCTATAGTTTGAAAAGCTGACCAAAATCCATGAGATATATGATATCCCAACCCAAGAATAGCAATTATATAAATTATGCTATAAATAGGCATTGAAAATAGTGCTGAAACCATTTTATAACCATTTTCCATTTCTACACCATCAATAGTTACCGTACCTGTTCCGCCAAATTTAAGTTTTACCCAAAAATTTATTATATGCAACGTTAAAAACGCCAATATTGTTAATCCTAAGATAAACATATTTCTGGAAGCCCAAGCACTAGTATGCCCTAATTTGTGAACATGATACTTTTCCGGACGCATACCTTGGTTTCTTAATGTCAAAATTGTAGCTAAAATAATGTGTATTAGAAACCCTAATGCTAAAATTGGCTCCATAATTCGAATAAAAAGATTAGTTCCCATAAAATGTACTACCTCATTGTACAATCTTCCTGTGTCATCAAACACGATCATCAAATTTGCGGTTAAATGCACCGCCAAGAAAATGATCAGGAAAAGTCCCGTAATACTCATCCAGAACTTCTGACCTACCGTAGTTTTGGCTATAAATCTCACCATACTTTTATTGTTTTTTGTTAATTTTACTTTTGCAATAATAAAAATTTTCAAAAAAAACGTGTATGTTTATCAACAATTTTGATTAAAAACTTTAAATATGTTTGCAAAGTTTAACAGAGATAGACTATACAGATTGTTGAATAACAATAGCCTAGCCATAATACCGGCATCATCAAAAGCATTAAGAAACGGAGATCAATTTTATTTTCCTTTTCGCCAAAACTCTGATTTTTATTACCTCACAGGCATAAAAGAACCCGACAATCTTCTTGTAATATACAAAAATAACAGTGGTGATACGAAAAGTTTACTCTTTTTATATGAGCCCTCCGAAAAAGAAAAAATTTACGACGGGCACTTCCTGTCTCCTCACGATGCATTGAACATCAGTGGTGTTGATTATGTTTATAAACTCACTGATTTCAAGAAAGAATTCTTTGAAGATTTTTTTGAAATCAGCAATAAAATTTTTTTCTGTAACAATGGTTCATTTGCAACTGGAGAACTGAAAAGCATAACGGATACTATAAAAGAAAAAGACTTCACACCATTAAAAGATTTAATGGCCAAAATAAGGCTTATAAAATCCGAAGAAGAAATAAAAAGAATAAAAAAAGCTATTGACATTACTTACGAAGCGTTGGATTTGGCAGTAAGTTTAATAAAGAAAAAAGCCACTGAACGCGAAATATATGCTCAACTCACAGCATTTTACCTGTCAAAAGAAAATGGCGGTGTAGCTTTTGATCCGATTGTTGCTGCAGGAAAAAATGCTATCATCCTACATTATACAAGACTTGGTTCCACACCTCGTGAAAATGATTTAGTCCTTATAGACACTGGTGCAGAATACAAAATGTATGCGGGAGATATCACTCGTGTTTTTCCCGTTAATGGCAAATTCAGTAAAAAGCAAAAACTTGTGTATGAGGAAGTTTTGCACATTCAACGTACAATGATAAAAGAAATAAAAACCGGAACAAGCATAAAAGAACTAAACAAAAAAACTTTGCAACTCACAGGAGAAGCTCTTGTCAAGCTCGGATTGCTGAAAAAGGAAGAAATATCAGACGAAACGGCAATAAAAAAATATTACCCGCACGGATTAAGTCATTTTATGGGTTTGGATGTTCACGATATAGGCGGCAAAGAAATCGTTTTGCAACCCGGAATGGTGCTGACTTGCGAACCGGGTCTTTACATACCCGAATGGGAAACCGGGATAAGACTGGAAGACGACATTTTAGTTACTGAAAACGGAAATGAAAATCTTTCGGTACATATTCCTATTTTTCCTGAGGATGTGGAAAGATGGATAAATAAAGGCTAATTTTTTATATATTCGACGTAAACTGTATTTTTATTTCAAACTACATAAAAGCACAAAAAAAGGGCTACCGCATAAGTAGCCCCTTTTAATAACAAACTTTATTTATTTTACTTAACTAATCCTCTTGCTTGCAATAAGTATTTTACATCTGGTTCTTGTCCTCTGAATTTTTTGTAAAGTACCATTGGATCTTCACTGCCCCCTTTTTCCAAAATATATTTTTTGAAAGCATTAGTCACCTCAGGATTAAAAATGCCTTTTTCTTTAAAATAAGCAAACGCATCGGCTACCAAAACATCAGCCCAAATATAGCTGTAATAACCTGCAGAATAATCACCACTGAATATGTGATTAAAATATGTACTTCTGTACCTTTCCACTATTTGCGGTATAAGACCGATTTTTTTCATTGATTCCTTTTCAAACTCATTTACGTTGTAATCTTTCTTTTCTGTAAGTGTATGCCAATCCATATCCAGATAAGCGGCAGCAAGATATTCAACGGTAGCAAAACCTTGGTTGAAATAACGGCTGTTTTGCATTTTTTCTATTAAAGAATTCGGGATAACTTCTCCTGTTTTGTAATGTTTGGCATATTGTTTCAACACTTCGGGTTCTGTTGCAAAGTTTTCCATAAATTGAGACGGGAATTCAACATAATCACGATATACAGATGTTCCTGATATTTTTCTGTACTTGCATTGTGTAAGCAATCCGTGAAGTGCATGACCTGTTTCGTGGAAAAGTGTAGTAACATTTTCCAGTGTTAAAAGTGCTGGCTTATCACCACTTGGTTTTGCAAAATTCGTTACAATATATATTATAGGTGGAACTCGTTTACCATTTTCATCCTTGTATTCCTTACGGATAGCTTCCATCCAAGCACCTCCTCTCTTTGATGCCCTTGCAAAAAAGTCCATATAAAGAACACCAACCGTATCACCATTTTCATATTTTACAAGAAATGTCTTAACATCAGGATGATAAACCGGGAAATCCTTCCTTTCTTCAAAAGTGATATGATAAAGTTTGTTTGCAGTATAAAATAATCCTTTCAAAACATTTGTTAATGAAAAATAAGGTTTAAGTTCATCTTCGTTCAAATCATATTTTTCTTTTCTAACCTTTTCTGCATAATACCACCAGTCCCAAGGTTTCAGTTCAAAGTTACCACCTTCTCTGGCTATAATCTTTTGCATGTCGGCTACTTCTTCTTTTGCCTTATTTATAGCAGGAGTCCATATTTTATCCATCAAATTGTAAACATTTTCCGGAGTTTTAGCCATGTTATTGTCCAAACGGAAGTCTGCCCATGTTTTATATCCGAGAAGGTTAGCTTTTTCTATTCTTAAATTAACTATTTGATTTACAACACCCTTATTATCCAGACTATCATTGTGGTCACCTTTCATGATGTACCCCATAAACAGTTTTTCCCTCAAGTTACGATTTTTGCAATAAGTAAGGAAAGGATAAAGTGTAGGCCTGTCTATGGTAAAAACCCATTTGCCGTCCAATCCTGCATCTTTTGCTTTCTTAGCGGCTTCTTCAATCATATTTTCGGGTAATCCTTCCAAGTCTTCTTTTGTGTCCACAACAAGTTTAAACCTGTTCGTCTCTGCCAATACATGTTGACCGAATTTCAATTTCAACAATGACAATTTCTTATTTATTTCCCTCAACTTGGTTTTATCTTCTTCGTTCAGGTTACCTCCGTTACGGACAAAATCTTTATAAACCTTTTCGAGTAAAGCACTGTCTTCTGTATCAAGTGCCAATTCATCTTTTTTGTCGTAAACGGCTTTAATTCTTTTAAACAACTTTTCGTTCAGCAAAATATCATCTTCGTGGCCGCTAACCATCGGAGTAATTTGTTCTGCAATTTTCTCCATTTCATCACTTGTATTCGCTTCATTTACGGTAAAGAAAATGCTCGTTACCCTGTCGAACAACCTGCCACTCCTTGCATATGCAACCACAGTATTTTCAAATGTCGGCGGTTCAGGATTATTTACAATTTGTTCTATTTCCTTATTGTGTTCCTTTATAGCAACTTCCAAAGCCGGCAAATAGTGTTCAGGCTTAATTTTATCATAAGGTGGCACGCCAAAAGGCGTATCAAACTTTTGCAACAATGGGTTATCAGCCACATTTCCATTTTGTGTCACCATCTTTTTTGGTTTTTGATTGTAATTACAAGAAGTTATACCTAGTAAAACTAGTGCTAACAAATAAAATAAATTCTTCTTCATTTTTCATTTTTTAAAATCCGCTCGCAATTTAACAAATTTTATTTTTTGTTTTAAATCTACTATCAATCTTTATAAAAAATATTAAATTCTTAAATTACATTATCGTTAATAAAAAACACTTTATTGTGCATATTAAATGTATAATTCCTCAATTTAGACATTATTTTTGTATTACACTTAAAATTATCTAATTAAATATGTTTTATCATCCCACACACTCCATTATTATGGCAGTTTTTTTTATCTGTTTTTATAAATATGCTATTTTTTTATAGTCATATTATTTTTTTTATTTAAATTTCCCAAGCGGAAAACTAAAACCATTTCAAAAATGAAGTTTTTTAATCTTCTCTTTAACATTTACATCGATGCTTTTAAGC
>JALTDM010000126.1 GCA_027074135.1 Bacteroidales bacterium | reverse complement strand
AAATAAGATTAAGTTTGAGAATAAAATTATTGAGTTTAAACAAAAATTATTACGCTCTCAAATGAATCCTCATTTCATTTTTAATGCTCTTTCTACGATTCAGGGATATTTAATTAAAAAGGAATACGATCTTACTTCCACTGCATTGCAAAAATTTGCATCATTGATGAGGCAGATTATTGAAAATTCAAGGGAGGAATATGTTCCGTTGCGTGAAGAATTGGAAACTGTGGAAAACTATTTGGAGATACAAAAAATGAGAAAAGGGTCTTTCGATTATGAAATAATTGTAGATGAAGATTTGGATATTGATGAAATTGAAGTGCCACCTATGTTGTTGCAACCGTTTATAGAAAATTCAATTAAACACGCATTTCCCGATAGTAATAACGATAATAAAATAATCGTAAAAATTGAAAAAGAAGATAGCGGGTTAGCATATTTTGTAATGGATAATGGAATTGGTTTTGACAAATCGATGAAGTTGAAAGAAAAAGAAAATACAACCCACAAGTCTTATGCAATACGTATAACTGAGGAAAGATTAAGTCTTTTGTATAGAAATAAGAAAAAAATACACTTTGAAATTTCAGATTTACAGAAAATTGACCGAAATTTGCACGGTACGATGGTTAAATTTTATTTGCCTTTAAACTAATATAAGAGTAATTATGAGAATATTTATTGTAGAAGACGAAAAGGAATCTTTGGATTACCTGAAAAGTGTTATAGGAGATACTTGTGATAATTATAATATTATAGGTGAAGCGGCTACCGTAAAAGAAGCAGTTGAAAAGATAAACAATACAAAACCGGAATTGGTTTTTATGGATATAGGATTGCCGGATGGTAACGGATTTGATGTTTTGGGAAAGTTGGATTACAAAGACTTTTGGTTGGTTTTTGTTACAGCTTATGATAATTTTGCCTTAAAGGCTTTTAAAGTTAATGCAATAGATTATTTATTAAAACCAATAAATATAGAAGAATTCAAAAATGCCATGGAAAAAATAAAAAACATGTCTTCTTTAAGCAAAGAGACAGTGAAGATTTCAAATCTTCTGAATTATATTAAGTCACCCGAAAGGATAAGCCAAATTTTGGTAAACACTTCAGATAACTTATATGTTCTTAATTTACACGATATTCTTTATTTGAAATCTGAAAGTAATTATACTAAATTTTTCACAGCGGATTTGAATGAAGAAATAATTGTATCACGCACTTTGAAAGATTACGAAGAAATATTGAAAGACCATAATTTTATTCGTACACATAATTCATTTTTGGTGAATTTAAGTTGGATTGCAAAAATTATTAAGAAAGAAAATGTTGTTGAACTCAAAAATGGTGTGAAAGTTCCTATTTCTGCACGCAAAAAAGAAGTTGTCGTAAAAGAGTTGAATAGGTTTATAAAGGGTTAGAGTAGTGCTTTAAGCATTTTCCCTGTTAGCGAGATTTCGTTTGTTGCAACATCTTCAGGTGTTCCTTCTGCTACAATGTTACCCCCTGCTTTCCCGCCTCCCAAACCAAGGTCAATTATCCAATCGGCACTTTTTATGATTTCAGGGTTGTGTTCTATTACAATAATTGAATGCCCTCTTTTTATTAAGTCGCTAAATGCTTTAAGGAGTTTTTCCACATCATAAAAATGTAGTCCTGTAGTCGGCTCATCAAAAAGGAAAAGTGTCTGGTCTGATTTTTCTTTGCTTAAGAAGTATGCAAGTTTTATACGTTGACTTTCACCACCGCTTAGTGTTGATGAAGATTGACCGAGTTGAAGATAACCTAAACCCACATTTTGCAGGTAAGTGAGTTTTTTTACAATGTTTTTTGCTAGCGTTGTCGTATCGGCGGAGAAAAATTCTATTGCTTCTGAAATCGTCATTTCAAGCACATCGCTGATGTTTTTGTCCCTATATTTAATTTCCAGTATTTCTTCTTTGAACCTTTTGCCGTGGCATGCTTCACACACAAGATAAACATCTGCCATAAATTGCATGTCAATTTTGATGATGCCTTCACCTTTGCAAGTTTCGCAGCGGCCTCCTTCTACATTGAAAGAAAAATGCTTTGGGTCTAGTCCGTTAAACTTTGCACGCGGTTGTTCGGCAAAAAGTTTTCTTATATCATCGTAGGCTTTGAGGTAGGTAGCCGGATTTGAGCGACTGGATTTCCCAATGGGCTTTTGATCAACATATTCAATGTGCTTAATTAGGTGTAAGTCGCCTCCAAGGGATTTGAACTTGCCTGTTTCTTGCAGTTCTTGTTTTACATGATTGCGGACCGCTTTGTACAGAACATCGTTTATGAGGGTAGATTTGCCACTGCCGCTTACTCCTGTAATTACCGTAAGCACATTAAGCGGGAATTTTACGGTTTTGTTTTCAAGTTTCAGGTTGTGTTCGGCGACACCTGTGAGTGAAATGTAATTAGTCCATTTTCTTCTCACCAACGGAATAGATATTTTTCTTTTGCCTGTAAGGTATTGTGCCGTAAGTGACAACGATTTTTTGAGTTTATCGGGTGTGCCTTCAAAGGTAATTTGTCCTCCGTTTCTACCTGCCAATGGTCCCAAGTCAATTATGTAATCCGCTTCTGATATTATTTGTTCGTCGTGTTCTACTACCACAACGGTATTGCCTACATCTCTCAATTCTTTAAGCACTTTTATCAACCTGCCGGTATCGCTGTGATGTAATCCTATGCTGGGCTCGTCAAGAATGTACAATGATCCGATAAGTGAGCTGCCTATTGAATTTGTAAGGCGTATCCGTTGGCTTTCCCCTCCGCTGAGAGTATTTGTGGTACGGTTGAGGGTGAGGTAGCCGAGTCCGACTTTTACCAAAATCCCCAGCCGTTTTGTTATCTCGTGCAATATGTGTTTTGCTATTTGTTTGTCTATTTCTGATAGTTTTATGTCCTTGAAGAATGCATACGAGTCGGCAAGTTCCATATTAACAAGCTCTTGTATGTTTTTGCCAGCCACTTTTACATAAGAAGTTTCTTTGCGGAGACGTGTACCATTGCAGGCGGGACAAGTGGTTTGTTTTCTGAATCGTGAAATAAAGACACGTGCTTGGACTTTGTACTTTTTAGCCTCTATCATTTGGAAAAATTCTCTCAAGCCAGTAAAATATTTATTACCTTCCCACAGCAGTTTTATTTGCTTGTCTGTCAAGTCTTTTATCGGCTTGTGAACGGGGAAGTTGAATTTGTGTGCATTGCGTATGAGCAAGTCTTTGAAATAGCTACTGCTACTGCCTCGCCACGGTGCTATTCCATCGTCAATTATGCTCAAATTTTTATCGGGAAAAACCAGCTCGTCGCTGTAGTCTATCACATTGCCGTAACCTTGACATACAGGGCATGCACCTAGCGGATTGTTGAAGCTGAAAAAGTGGTACGAAGGCTCAAAATATTCCGTGCTGTCTTCTTCAAACTTGTTAGAAAAATTTTCTTTGCCGTACTGGTCGCTGTTTTGATACTTTACGGTACAATAACCTTCAGATTCACGAAAAGCTATTTCTGCCGCTTCGTTTATTCTGCTACGAGTTTCTTCGGTTTGATTGTTTTTGAGGCGGTCAACGAGTATGTGAATTTTTCTTGTGTCTTTACAAACGGAAGGGTTTTTTTCGTATTCGCTGATGTAAATTATTTTGCCGTTGCATTCTATACGTGCAAAGCCTTCTTCTTTGTAGTACCTTACTTTTTCTGCGGCTTCGGAGAAGTTTGTAGCATTCAGCGGAAAAGTTATGTATATTCGGGTGTCTTCCGGTAATGATGCTATAAATTCGGCTACATCTTTTACTCCATGTTTTTTTATTTCTTTGCCTGTAATCGGCGAGTATGTTTTTCCGATTTTGGCAAAAAGTAATTGCAGGTAGTCATAAATTTCTGTTACTGTGCCTACTGTGGAGCGGTTGTTGCCTTGAATGGTTTTTTGCTCAATTGCTATTGCAGGTGGTATTCCAAAAATATTTTCCACATCGGGCTTTTTCAGCTTGCCAAGGAATTGGCGTGCATAAGATGATAGGCTTTCTACATACCTTCGTTGTCCTTCGGCGTAGAGGGTGTCAAATACAAGTGAGGATTTACCGCTGCCGCTTACTCCTGTTATAACGGTAAATTTATTTCGTGGAATTTTCAGGTCAATGTTTTTGAGGTTATTTTCCTGTGCTCCTTGTATGTAAATAGATTCATCCATAATGCTAGGTGCAAAGATACTTAAGTTTGGCTAATGTGATAATGTGCCTAATGTTATAATTGTTAATTGTTTTTTTTAACATTAAGAACGTTAAGAAATTAAGTAAATGATATAATGTATTTATGTAGTAATTACCTAGTTCTTATTTGTTTGTAAAAAAACGTAAATCGGGTTAAAGTTATCATTAACAATTTTGTGAAATTCGACGGTTAACCATTTATAATTAACAATTTACAACTATTTTTTTATGAATTTTCGAATTATTGATTGTGACCCAGCAATAATGTTTATGAAATATTCACCTGCAGGTAAAGTATGTATGTCAAGAGTAAGATGGTTATATCCTTTTGAAACTGTCTTTGAAAAATAGGCTGTTCTTTTGCCCAGACTGTTGGTAAAATAAAAATAAATATCTCCGTTACCAATATTGAAAATGAAGTCTATATTTAGTTCATTATCTGCTGGTTGAGGATAAATATTCATGATTTTTATCTGTTCGTAATTGTCGGTTATGCATTTTTCGGAATTATGATTATAGTTGTTCAGCCAAGGATAAACAATGTATGCACAAAGTACAAGCGGTTCCCGGTTTTGTTCTATTCCGGAGCGGAAACTGTAAGTATAAGAATTACCCGGATATATAACTTTATCGACTTGTTCCATAATTTTGCCTGAACCTTTCAATTCGCAAGTAATAAACGGACTTGCAGGAGAGTTGACTTTATTTTTTAATGTGACAATTGGGAAAATGAAATCACCTTTTTGTGTGTAAGAGATGTTAAGAATTTCAAATTCTAGATTCCCGATAGGAGAATAAGTATGATAAGAAAAATATGAAGTATCTTGACAACCGTTTTGGTCAACAACTCTCAATACAATCATACCGTTTTCTGAACCTGTTTGGAAATTTGTTTCTTTATCAGATTCCATATTTTCATATTCCGGATAATCTAATTGATACGATGACCAAAAATAATGCTGGTAAGAAGTGTCGTAAGCAACTGCACGATATGTAGCACCGGACCACAAGTAATTATCTGTAACTGGATATGTACCTAGGTAAATGTTGAAATCAGCGCTTGGTTGTGGAAGTACATTAATTACTGATGCCTTGGTATCAGTACAATTGTGTGTGGTTGCTGTTGTTACTTCCAATTTGTGATCCCCTGTGTCGGTAAATAAAATTTGTGGGCAACTTTCATTCGAAAATAGTGTAGAATCTATTGACCAAGAATAAGTTACCGGCAAAATGGTATCAGGAATTTGAACAGACAGGGTTTCTTTTGTATTTGCACATAAATAGGTAGTGTCTGGCATTTGCATATCTGGAGTAGGGTAAATTCTTATGTTTTTGGTTATGGTGTCTTTGCAGCCGTTTACTGCAGTAACTAAATGAGTAATAAGGAAATATCCGCTTGAGTCGAAAATGTAAGATATGGTGCCGCCTTCTAATGTGATATTATTTATGTCCCACAATGATGAAACTATTGGGTTATAAAATTCAGTTATGGTAGAATCGTGGAAAATTACAGGTCTGTTTTGACATAGGGTGGTTGTGTAGAAATTTGTGACAGGAGAAGGAAGTACTTCTACCGTGGATGAAAATTTGCCGCTACATCCGTTTTCGTCTGTTATGCTTATGCTGATGTTGTGGGTTGCAACCGAATCAAAGGTGTGGATAAAGTTTGGTGTGGTTGAGGTTTCTGTGTTGTCAAGTTGCCACAAGTAATTTTCTATCTGATAAGCTGAATTTATTTGTGGGGTGATGGTTGCTTGTGAGTGTTGGCAGATGTGTGGCTGTGTAAATGAAACTTGCGGAGTCGGATAAATTTTTATTTGCTTGCTTGTAATATTGTAGCAATTGCTTGAAGTGTAGCCTTCCAATGTAATTTGATATGTAAGTGTGTCGGGGAATAATACGGATGTTTGAAATGCCGTATCTGTTTGCAGGCTATCTATTTGCCATACAAATGATGTAAAAGTGCTAGTGTCTTGTACTTGAGATAGGTTGGAAAATGATGTGGAGTCTCCAATACAATGATTGTCCCAAGTGAAATCAATAAGCGGTGCTACTCCGTGTATGTTTACATTTATGCTATCTGTTGTGTGACAGCCGTGTAAATTCTCTGCCGAAAGTGTGTAGGTCCCGGAATCCGGTACAGTAATAAATAAAGTAGTGTCGCCTGTGTTCCATAAAGCATTATAAATTTGTTGGCTTGTAGGGTAAAGATTTGTGCCGGCACAGATACTTGTATCGTGAGGTATAAACAATGGTTGTACAGGGAATGAATCTATAGATACTGTAATTGTATCTGTAATCATTTGGCAACCCGCTGTGTCTGTAATTGTGCAGAAAAAATTGCCTCCCGGATTATAAATTTGTGTAAACCGGGTGGTGTCTCCATTTGACCAACTGAATGAATAAAGTGTGCTGTCAAGTTGCAAATCCCACGTTAGAGTATCTCCATAACATAAAATAGTGTCACCAAAAGGAATATTTGGTTCGGGGTATTGGACAAAAACGGAGTCTGAGCTTTGGAAGCCGAAAATATCAGTAACCGTAACCGAATATGTACCGGTATGGGTGACTTGAATTGTCTGTGTTGTATCACCTGTATTCCATAAGTAAGAAGTAAAACGCCCGCCTGCATCAAGTGTTGTGGGGCAGAAATCCTGTTTGTAAATGTTATATCCAAGAGAAACAGGAGGGGCGTATTTATAGCGTAAATATTGTTCAACTAATGTTCTGAGGGAATCGTTTAATGGTTCTGAATAAATTATTATTTCGGCTATGTCTCCAGAGAAAAAATATGATGCTCCCCTGCCTCCGATATAAAAATTTGCTGAGTTGGTATTGTTTAATGATGATGTTAAAGTGTTAAAGTATATTAGATTACTGTTTTTGTAACATTTGTAGATACTATCAGGGAATAATTCTATTGATATTATTTTACATAATGTGTCTGTGTTTATATTAGTTTCTTTAACTGTTCCATCAATAATACATTTATAACTATTGCTGTTATTTATTGTCCCGAAACAGAAACTACCTAGACTTGTCATTCCTTTGTTTGTAATATAGCCATGATTTACTAAATAAGTTTGTCTAAATACAACAGTATAACTTTTGATGCTATCAACATTTAATACATTGTTCATATCTAGGTAATTAGAAGTGAAATGAATAATGTTATGAAAGTTGAATTTCGGATTGTTGTTAAATAGTTTAGGTTTGTATTGTTCTAATGATTGTTTTGCAGTATAATTGTTAAATAAATCACCCCATTGTTCGACTAAATTATTTGTATTTGTTGTTATATTACTGTCTCCACATAGCCATAAACTTTTATTATTGATTAATTTAGGAGAGAAAATATTTAATTTTCTTATAGAACTATAAATGATTGTATCGGAAACATGAAAAATGCCTTGCCAATAATAAGTTCCAAAGGTCAAATTTATATAGATATCACTCGAATTAAAAATCGTATCAATTATTAAGTTATTTAGGTTGCTATCTAATGAAATTTTTAAATTGACTGTGTCAAAAGTATTTAGTTTGTTAAATTCAAAAATTATAACAGAATCACTTGTTGTATAATTATTGGGTGGGGAAATTAAAGAATATGATTGGGAATAAATTTTACTATGCAATAATAATGCCAGTAAAAAATATATTATTATTTTTGTATTCACCTTACAAATATAACGAAAAATGTTTTATGTAATTGAACCTACAAAAAAAATAAAAATAAATTTAAGAGAATTGTGGCAATATAGAGAATTATTTTATTTCTTTACCTGGAGAGATATTAAAGTTAAATATAAGCAAGCTGTATTAGGTGTTCTATGGGCAATTTTACAGCCTTTGATAGGAATGTTGATTTTTACTTTTTTTGGTAAAGTTTTAAAAATACCTTCGGATGGAATACCATATCCTGTTTTTGCATATTCTGGCTTAATGCTTTGGACAATGTTTGCTTCTTCTATTTCTAATGCCGGGAATAGTATGGTAAATAATGCTCACATCATAAAAAAAATATATTTCCCTCGTCTTATAATTCCGACCTCTGCAATTTTTGTTGCAACTTTTGATTTTATGATGGCATTTGTTGTTTATATTTGTCTTTTGCTGTACTTTAATGTAGATTTCTCAGTAGCTAAGTTGTTAGCATTTACATTTATATCAGTTATTATTATTGTTGTAACTTCATTTGGATTAGGGAGTTTTTTTTCAGCATTAAATGTTAAGTATAGAGATGTGAAGTATATTATACCATTTTTTGTTCAATCATTAATGTTTCTTACACCTGTAATTTATCCTACCTCAGTGTTAAAGTATGATTGGGCTAAATATTTAATAGCTATTAATCCTATTAGCGGTGCTATAGACTTGTCAAGAAATGTTCTTCTCTCAAAGTCTTTGAATATTGAACTTTTAGCAGTAAGCTGTATTTCAGCAATAATTTTATTTTTTGTTGGATTATTGTATTTTAAGAGAACAGAAGAATTTTTTGCAGATATTGCATAATTATGGAACCAATTTTGGACATACAGAAAATTAGTAAAAAATATAAGATAAGAGGGTTTGAACCACATTATTTGATGTTACGAGATGTTCTTTCTAAAAAAAACAGAAAAAGAAGTAAAAATAAAGAAGAGTTTTGGGCATTAAAAGATATTACTTTTAAAGTTTTTTCAGGAGAAAGTTTAGGTATAATTGGGAAAAATGGAGCAGGTAAATCTACGCTTTTAAAGATTTTATCAAAAATTACTCCTCCGACAAAAGGAAGAATAATTTCACGAGGAAGAGTAGCCAGTTTGTTAGAAGTCGGGACAGGGTTCCATCCGGAACTTACCGGACGTGAAAATATTTTTCTAAATGGTTCTATTTTAGGACTTAAAAAGAATGAAATAAAAGAGAAGTTTGATGAAATTGTAGATTTTGCCGGAGTAGAGAAATTTATAGATATGCCATTGAAACATTATTCCAGCGGAATGCAACTAAGGCTTGCGTTTGCTGTTGCTGCCCATTTAGAACCTGAAATTTTGATAATTGATGAAGTTTTAGCTGTTGGTGATGCTGAATTCCAAAAAAAATCGTTGGGGAAAATGAAAGATGTGACGAAAGAAGGGCGTACGGTTTTGTTCGTTAGTCATAATTTGCAGGCTGTTAATACATTATGTAAAAGAAGTGTTTTGTTGGAAAAAGGTGAAATTAAACTTGATGGTCCTTCAAATGAAGTTATAAGAGCGTATAATAATGAAATAATTGGAGCAATACATGAGTGGACAGGTGTGAATGGTGACGAGCATGCTGCACTTTTAAAGACAAAAGTTTATTCAGATGCTAATGTTTTTTATACCAATAGAGATATTTATATTGAAATGGAATACGAGGTTTATGAAAATATTACAAATCTTGTGGTAGGATTTCACATCATTAATGAATTCGGTTGTCATATTTTATATGTTTTAAGAGATGATTATGATACAAAAATTGAGAGTATCACTTTAAAAGGTAAATACAAAGAGAGATTTAAAATTCCGGCAAATCATTTAGCTAAGGGAACTTATACTATAGCTTTTGATTTGGGAATTCATAATGTAAAGAAAATTGCAAGTGATGAGAGTAATTTACAATTTTATGTGATGAATGAAGATAGTTATGGGTGTCGATTCCCTGTAATTGATGCTCCTGGTTATTCAGGGATTTTTAGACCAAATTGGAAAATATGAAAGATGTTATTATATTAGCAGCAGGTGATATTTCTAATAAATTTAAGTATTTAAAAAGTAATGTATCTTGTCCCGCTTTAATACCTATTAATACTAAACCTATTGCTTATTATATTATTGATTTCTATATAAAACAAAATAAATCATAGCCGCTTTTATTTAATTC
>JALTDM010000125.1 GCA_027074135.1 Bacteroidales bacterium | reverse complement strand
TATACTTATCCATCTTTGATATGCCGTCCGTATCAAGCCTTGAAGCTTCAATGTAGTAGCTGAACTTTCCGATTAAACCGCCGCTTTCACCGGTTTCTTCGTATGTATGGAAAGAACCTGCTTTTTGTGAGTATTTAAAGTAGGGTTTGCCTCTGCCCTTTTTTGTTATAATGTTGATTACGCCTGCTACGGCATTTGCGCCGTAGAGCCCGCTTTGTGCGCCCTGAACAACCTCAATTTTCTCTATGTCGTTCGTAGTCAAATTCGCAAAGTCAAAATATGGCTGCATTAAAGACGGGTCTGACACATCAACGCCGTCTATAAGAATTTTTGTGTAGTATGGACTCAAACCACGTACATATGTGCTTGTTGTGCCGCCGAATGCGCCGCTTGACGAAACGGCAATGCCGGGTATCTCTTTCAGTGCATCTTTAACATAAACAATGCCTCTGTTTTTGAGCTCTTTTGCCGTTATGATATTTACCTTTGATGGCGTTTTGACAATCTTTACAGCATTTCTTGTTGCCGTTACAACTATTGTGTTATCCTGTGAATAGGCAGAAACCGACGAAATAAAAAACAAAAAGACCGTGAAAAAAAACAATTTTCTCATCATAAACACCTCTTTTTAATTGATTTGGCTGCATAAAACTCAACAAAAATCCGTTGATATTAAGAGGTATTGTGATTATGGGTAGAAAAATACACCATTGCACACCTCCTTATCCTCGTAAGGTCAGTGTCGAGGAATTTTGGCAAGGGTTTCCTGGCTTGGCTTCAACCTACTCTTTTTTGCCTTCCCGCCGAGACCTCGGCAGTGGCGTGCAATAAAAATTTCGTCAGCCTTACAGTTGCGGGACAGCGCCGGATTTTCACCGGACTTCCCCTTAAACCAAAAAAATCGACATTAAGAATAAACAAACTACCTTTTCTTGAACCTGCTTTTAAAAAATATAGAAAAATACTTTTATAGTCAATACAAAAATTCTTTGCAAAGATTATGGCAATATGATATCTTTAAAAAACGTAATGAAAAATATTACACTTATAACAGGCGGAGTAAAAAGCGGCAAAAGCTCATACGCTGTCAAACTGGCTATGCAGTATGACAAACCACGCATATTTATAGCAACAGCCGAAGCATTTGATGATGAAATGAGAAAAAGAATAAGTAGGCACAAACAAGAAAGAGGTGTAAATTTCAAAACTATTGAAGAACATATCCACCTATCAAAAGCCTTAAAATCATCCACAGGCAGTATATGCATAATAGACTGCATAACCGTATGGATAAACAACCTTTTATACTATGAAAAAATAGAAGAAATTGAGCTGTTTCTCGATACCTTAAAAGAGCCCCCGTACGATGTTGTCATTGTATCAAACGAGGTAGGTATGGGAATAATACCAGATAACAAACTGTCGAGAAAATATGCAGATTTGCTTGGAGCAACAAATCAAAAAATAGCAAAAACAGCAGATAATGTGATATTTATGGTAAGCGGGATTCCGCTTTATATTAAAAAAGGAGGTATCACAAATGAGTTTACTTGAGGCCACACAGACATATATCAAACCGATAAACAGGGCAATTGAAAATGAAATTCAAAACCACTTGGACAACTTGACAAAACCAAAGGGGAGCCTCGGCTATCTTGAAGAGATTGCAAAACAGTACTGTTTAATAACAGGTACAACAAAACCAAAAATGGGTAAAAAGGTTATATTTACATTCGCAGCAGACCACGGCGTTACAGAAGAGGGGGTTTCTGCTTTTCCAAAAGAGGTTACACCTCAAATGGTGTTAAATATGCTTTCAGGTGGTGCTGCAGTAAATGTGCTCGCAAAACATGCAAATGCCGAAGTTAGAGTTGTAGACATTGGTGTAGACTACGATTTTGACAAAAATACAAAGGGTTTAATAGATGCAAAAATAAAATACGGAACAGACAATATGACAAAAGGTCCCGCAATGAGCCAAAAAGAGGCTCATCAGGCAATTGATATGGGTATATCACTTGCACACGAGGCAATAGATAATGGTGCAGCGCTGATTGGAACAGGTGAGATGGGCATAGGCAATACAACACCATCATCAGCCCTTTTTGCAAAATTTATGGAATACGACATTGAAGAGGTAACCGGTATCGGTACAGGCATAGACAACGAAAGACTAAAGCATAAAATTGATGTAATAAAAAAAGCAATAGAAATCAATAAAGACAATATGTATGATCCGATAAGCACAATTGCAGCAGTCGGAGGTCTTGAGATAGCCGGAATCTGTGGGCTTATCCTAGGCTGCGCAAGTAGAAACACACCAGTTGTTGTTGACGGGTTTATATCATCGGCTGGAGCATTGTGCGCATATAAGATCTGTCCAAAAGTTAAAGATTATATGTTCTTCAGCCATAAATCTAAAGAGAAGGGTCACATAAAATTTTTGGAGTGGATAGGTGCAAGACCTATACTTGATTTGGATTTAAGGCTCGGCGAAGGAACAGGTGCAGCTTTGGCTTTCACTATCATTGAATCAGCCATAAAAATTTACAATGAGATGGCAACATTTGAATCTGCAAAAGTGTCCGATGCAAAATGATAAAAGGTTTAATAACCGCAGTAAGAACACTTAGCATAATACCGGTGTATGGAGAAGATACAAACGATTTTTCAGAAGCTGTAGTTTGGTTTGGTTTTGTCGGTTTTATACTGGGCACTATACTGTTTTTTACTATAAAGATTGGCTGTACAATTTCTAATTATGATATGCTTACTGCACTGTTCGGCGTTATTTTGAGTGCCATGCTCACAAAGGGTATACATCTTGACGGTTTGGCAGATTTTGCAGACGGATTCGGTGGAGGTTATGAAAAAGAACAGATACTCTCAATAATGAAGGATTCAAATATAGGAACATTCGGAGCTCTTGCTTTGATATTTATTGTAACCCTAAAATGGGTATCCCTATTTTATCTTATAAAAAACAAAATCTTCATTGCGACAATACCCGCTTATACAGCCTCGAGGTTTGTTATGAGCGATTTATCCTCAAGACTTAAATATGCAAGAAACACTACAGGCACAGCCAAACCCTTTGTAGAAAATGCGGGCAGAAAACACC
>JALTDM010000124.1 GCA_027074135.1 Bacteroidales bacterium | reverse complement strand
ATATTAATTGTTTATTATTAAATAAATTACTTTTTTTTATAAAAAAAATAAAAAATTTATATAAAAAGTTTGGTGGGTTTATTTTTTTTGATTTACATTTGCATTGAGATAACCTAAAAATTAAGTAATTATGAACAAAACTGATTTGGTAAATGCAATCCATGAAACAACCGGTTTGAGCAAAGCTAAAGCTAAAGAAGCTCTTGATGCAATGATTGAATCCACAACTGATGCTCTCAAAAAAGGTGATAAAGTAGTATTGATCGGATTTGGAACTTTTTCCGTAAGACTCAAAAAAGGTGGACAAGTTAGAAATCCTCGTACTGGTGAAATGATTGAAGTAAAAGACAAAAATGTTGTTAAGTTTAAAGCTGGTGCTGAACTTAAAAAAGCAGTTGAATAATTTTGTTTGAACAATTATTATTGAAGCGGCTCGTTCTAAATTAAGAATGAGCCGTTTTTTTATTCTTAATAGTAGATATATTGGTAGAAAAATTGTAATTTAGTGCAAAATTTTCAGTTATGGTTTTATTGCAAATAAATGTTGTAAAAGATACGGTACAAACAGTTTCTCAAATTGCCGAACAAACTAATAATGTTACTAACGGATTGTCTTTTTGGGATATGACCTTGAAAGGCGGCTGGATGATGGTGCCGATATTATTGTTTTCTATTTGGGCTGTTTACATTTTTGTAGAAAGGCTTTTGGTAATAAGTAAAGTAAGCAAGAATGACGATCATTTTATGGAAAAAATAAAAGATTATATAAAAGAAGGTAAAATAGAAGAAGCTATAAAATATTGTGACACTTACGATCATCCTATTGCAAGAATGATTAAAAAAGGTATTTTGCGTTTGGGGAAACCTGTTAATGACATAAATGCCGCAATAGAAAATGTCGGAGCTTTGGAAATTGCTAATCTGGAAAAAGGGTTGCCGGGCTTGGCAACTACTGCGGGTGTGGCACCAATGCTTGGATTTTTGGGCACTGTTCTCGGTATGATACGGGCATTTTATGATATGGCAAATGTAGAAGGCGGTAATATTAGCGTACAAGTGTTATCTAATGGTATTTATACTGCTATGGTAACCACTGTTGCAGGTCTTACTGTCGGTATTCTCGCTTATTTGGCTTATAATTTCCTTGTGGCAAAAGTTGAAAAGGTTGTTCACCAAATGGAAGCAGCCACTATAGAGTTTATGGATTTATTGAATGCTCCGGCTGAATAAAAAACAAAGTTATGGCGCTAAAAACAAATAATAAAATAAGTGCAAGCTTCAATATGTCGTCAATGACAGACTTGGTGTTTTTGCTGCTTATATTTTTTATGATAACTTCCACATTGATTTCTCCTAATGCACTTGATTTGGTGTTACCTAAGAGTTCAGCACAAACAACCCGACATCCTCAGGTAACAGTTTCTATTACCGACAATTTGATTTTTGCTGTAGATAAGCAAGTGGTTGATTTTAATCAAATAGAGCCAATACTTAAAGAAAAATTGAAAGGGGTTAAAGAACCGGTTATTTCTTTGCATGCAGAAAAAGATGTGTCGGTGGATTGGGTAGTAAAGGTTATGGAAATTGCACGACGAAACAGATATAAAGTGATACTTGCTACAAGTCCGAAATAATGGCAAAAGAAGATAAGAAAATATATGGTGTTTTAGGAACTTTGATTTTTCATGGGCTAATTATTGCCTTGATGATGATGTTGGCTTTTAAACCATCTCCTCCTCCATATCCTGATCCTGACGGTATTTTAATAAATTTCGGAGATGAAACCGAAGGTGCAGGTGTCCAAGAACCTACTATGGAAAAGTCGGAACCTGAGCCACAGCCTGAAGAAACTCCACAAAATTTAACACAAGATTATCAAGATGCCCCGGCTATAGAAGAAGAGACCAAACCTGTTGAAAAGAAAGAAAAAAAGCCGGAAGAAAAACAGGTAAAACAAAAGGAACAACCTGAAAAAAAACAAGAGCCGCAAATAGACCAAAATTCACTTTTCCCTTCAAATTACAATTCAAATTCTACAACACAAGGAAACTCGGAAGGAACAGGCAATGAAGGATCAAAAGACGGTGATGTGAACGGAACGGGAAATGTTGATTTGGGAAGGGGTATAAAAGGTATCACTTACAGTTTGAAAGGCAGAAGTGCCGTAAAACTGACACCTCCCCAGTATCCTCCCAAAAATGTTGAAGGAAAAGTTAAACTGAAAATAATAGTGGACAGTGACGGAAATGTAATCTCGGCAACATTGGCACCGGGCTCTACGGCTTCCGACCCCGATTTGATAAATGCTGCAATTGCCGCCGCCTACAAAACAAAATTCACCAAAGATATTTATTCTATCAAGCAGCAAGGTTATATTACTTATGAATTTAAGCTGAGGTAGTATGAATAAAATAATATTTCTGGTATTTTTTTTTCTCTCTTCAACTTTTTTTCTTTTTTCACAGGAATACATTCAAGATTACAAAACAGGTGAGGATTCATCTAAGAAGATTGGCATAATTCAGGCTTCTTTAGGCGGTTCATCAGGAATAAATAATCTGTCCGGGTTTATAGGTTTGAATGCAGAATATTTTTTTTACAAAGGAATGGCCATTGATTTGGGAGTAGGACTGAGTAGTTGGGGTGTGAAAACAGGTGCAGGTTTTTCTTTTCACAGTTGTTATGTAAATAAGTTCTACTTTAGAATGGCGTATATTTTTGCGGCGGGAATGAGAATTGATAGTATTCAATTAAAAGACAATCAGGGGTATATGAGAACATATGCTGTTCAAATGCACGCAGCTCATGCAGGGCAAATTGTTGTAGGTAAAGATTGGAGGGTTGGCAGAGTGAAAAATAGAATCTTTTTTGAAGTCGGTTATACTTATTTGTTAAACAAATTATTTCATAAGAATTTAATGACGATTTGTGGTGACTATTATCCTTCAAACGAGAGTATATTTTTGTTGTACTTGTTGGCACCACATGGCATATCGATTGGTTTGGGCTTTTTATTTGGTCGCTAGCTTATGTATAAAACCCCCATTTATATTATTTTATAAAAGTTTTCAAAAATAATTTTTTCAAAAAAATATCTGTTAATAAAAAAAGTTGTATTTTTGCACAACTTAAAACGGAGTATTCAAAAACAGGAAAAACTTAAGAAAGATGTACGCAATAGTAGAAATAGCCGGACAACAATTTAAGGTGGAAAAGGGTCAAAAGATCTTTGTAAATAGACTGAAAGCCAAAGAAGGTGATAATATTACTTTCGAAAAAGTTTATCTTATCGATAATGATGGGAAAGTGGAAGTAGGCACTCCGGTAGTAGAAAATGCCAAAGTAAATGCAAAAGTTCTTTCTCACTTAAAAGGAAACAAAGTAACGGTTTTTAAAAAGAAAAAAAGAAAAGGGTATAGAGTAAAAAGAGGTTTTAGACCTTATCTTACTCAAATTGAAATTGAAAATATTGAAAATTAAAAAAATCTTTAGTTATGGCACATAAAAAGGGTGTAGGTAGTTCACGTAACGGAAGAGAATCAGAAAGCAAGAGACTCGGGATAAAAAAATTCGGTGGTGAATTTGTAAAAGCTGGAAATATTATAGTAAGACAAAGAGGCACTCAACATCATCCCGGTGATAATGTAGGTATGGGCAAAGACCATACATTGTTTGCGCTTGTTGACGGGTATGTTAAATTCCGTAAAAAAAGAAATGATAAGTCTTATGTATATGTAGTACCTTCAGGAGAAGAAAATTTAAGTTAATTTCCCGGAGTTAAAATATTTTTAGGTCACTTTTCTAAATTGTGAAAAGTGACCTTTTTTATTTTTTGATGTTTTCATTATAAAACTTTTTTGTTACCTTTGCTAAGTAACAATTTTACTTGCATAAATGTCAAAAATCTGGAAAATAATTTTCACTTCGTTTTTAGTTGTATTACTTGCATTGTTTTTCTGGTATTTTAGAACTATTGTAATATATGTATTAATTGCAGGTGTAGTTTCGCTTATTGGTCAACCTTTAATGAATTTGTTGGCGAAACTACAATTCGGACGAGTAAAATTACCAGGTTCCGTAAGAGCGGTATTGGTGTTAATTTTCTTTTGGGGACTTATCTACGGTTTTGTACGGGTATCTTTGCCTATCATTTTTTCTCAGGCAAAAGCTATTTCCAATATCAATGTTAATGAGCTGCAAGAAAAAATAAATGATCCATTATCCATTGTGGATAAAACTTTGAGAACTTATAATTTAAGTGGTATCGATTACAATAAATTAAATGAGTACATTACAGAAAAGTTAGAAAAGGTAATCGACGTGTCTAATTTATCTAATATTTTTTCGGTATTAATAAGGGTAATCGGAGAATTGATTGTTGCTATTTTTTCTATTACTTTTATTACATATTTCTTTTTGACGGATAGCGGCTTATTTTATAAAATGATATTATTTTTTGTTCCCGATAAATATGATGACAGATTCTTAAGAGCACTTAACCAAATCCAATTTTTATTAAGTAGATATTTTATAGGTGTTACATTAGAATCAATATTAATTACCATTCTAAGAACATTGGGTTTTACTTTGATTTTGGGAATTGATTTTAAGATTAGCCTTATTGTTTCTTTGTTTAGTGGCATAATAAATGTGATACCTTATGTGGGAAACCTTATAGGATATGTTTTTGCTTTGGCTTATATTTATATTACCAATACAAATTTAGATTTCTACAGTGAGATGTTTCCATTATTTATTTATGTAACTATTATTTATTTTACTGTTCAAATTATTGATAATATATTGTTTCAACCGTTGATTTATGCAAAAAGTGTAAAAGCCCATGCTTTAGAGATTTTTTTAGTAATACTTATGGCCGGAAGTGTTGGGGGAATATTAGGAATGGTTTTGGCTATTCCTTCTTACACTGTTTTAAGAGTTATTGCAAATGAATTCTTTTCACAGTATAAAGTGGTGAGCGAAATTACTAAGAACCTGGATAAATAAATTCAAGTGTATTGATAGAAATTGATTCTGTATATATTTCATAAAAAAGGCTGTCCGAATTACGAACAGCCTTTTTTATTGTTAGGTTGACTTTATTACATCATCATCCCCGGATCATATCCTCCTGCTGCAGGAGTTGCAGGTTCTTTTTCTTTCTTTTCTACTAAGACTGCTTCTGTTGTCAAGAACATTCCTGCAATAGATGCTGCATTTTCGATAGCAATTCTGGTAACTTTTGTTGGGTCTATAACGCCTGTTTCAAACAGATTTTCATATTTTTCAGAGTAAGCGTTGAAACCGAAGTCGCCTTCTTCTTCTTTAACTTTTTCTACAACAACTGACCCTTCAAGTCCTGCATTTTCAACTATTTGTCTCAACGGTTCTTCAACAGCTCTTGTAATTATTTGAATGCCGATTGTTTCATCATCATTATTGCCTTTGAGACCTTCAAGGTCTTTGATTGTTCTGATGAGAGCCACACCACCACCTGGAACAATACCTTCTTCTACTGCAGCCCTGGTTGCGTTAAGAGCGTCTTCTACTCTGTCTTTCTTTTCTTTCATTTCTACTTCGCTGGCTGCACCTATGTAAATTACAGCTACACCACCTGCAAGTTTAGCAAGTCTTTCTTGAAGTTTTTCTTTGTCGTATTCGCTGGTTGTCGCTTCTATTTGAGCTTTGATTTGGGCGATTCTTTTTTCGATGTTTGATTTGTCGCCTTTACCATTTACTATTGTTGTATTTTCTTTGTCAATAGTAACTTTTTCGGCTTCGCCCAACATATCAAGTGTAGCACTTTCGAGCTTCAAGCCTTTGTCTTCTGTGATAACAGTTCCGCCTGTGAGAACTGCGATATCTTCAAGCATTTCTTTTCTTCTGTCACCGAATCCCGGTGCTTTTACGGCAGCTACTTTCAATGTGCCTCTCAATTTGTTTACTACCAATGTTGCCAGTGCTTCACCTTCTACATCTTCGGCAATAATGAGCAATGGTCTGCCTGCTTGTGCTACCGGTTCGAGAACAGGCAACAAGTCTTTCATTACCGATACTTTCTTGTCAGTAATGAGGATGTAAGGATTTTCCATTACAGCTTCCATTTTTTCTGTATCGGTAATGAAGTATGGTGAAATGTATCCGCGGTCAAATTGCATTCCTTCTACAACTTCAACAGTTGTTTCGGTACCTTTTGCTTCTTCAACAGTGATAACCCCGTCACGGCTGACTTTGCTCATTGCATCAGCAATAAGGGTACCGATTGTTTCGTCATTGTTTGCAGAGATTGTAGCAACTTGTTTAATTTTTTCGTAATCGCTACCTATTTCTTTTGATTGTTTTTTGAGTCCTTCCACTACAGTTGTTACCGCTTTTTCAATGCCGCGTTTAAGGTCCATCGGATTTGCACCTGCTGTTACATTTTTAAGTCCTACGGTAGCAATTGAATGAGCCAAAACCGTAGCGGTAGTTGTTCCGTCTCCCGCTTTGTCATTGGTTTTTGAAGCCACTTCCTTAACAAGTTGTGCACCCAAATTTTCGAATTCATCTTCCAACTCAATTTCTTTTGCAACTGTAACTCCATCTTTTGTAACTTGTGGTGAACCAAATTTTTTATCGATTACAACATTTCTTCCTTTTGGACCCAATGTAACTTTAACTGCGTCTGTCAAAATGTCCATTCCTTTTTTTAATCTGTCTCTTGCTTCGATATCAAATTTTATTATCTTTGCCATATCTTTTTGATTTTTAGGGTTAAACAATAATTTTTAATTTATTTTCAATAAAACATCTTCTTTGTTCAGAATCAAATATTTTTTGTCTTCAAATTCGATTTCAGTACCTGCGTACTTGTCATAGATGATAGTGTCACCTTTTTTTAGTTCGGGGTTTTCCTCATCGGTTTTGCCGATTGCAATAATTTTTCCCTTTTGTGATTTTTCTTTTGCAGTGTCCGGTATAATGATACCGCTTGCTGTTTTTTCTTCTTGAATCGGTTCTACAAGCAGTTTACCTGCCATTGGAACTCCTATCTTTGTCATAGTGTTAAATTTTGAGTTTGCAGTCGCTCTTACATTTTTTGTGCCAACTTTTATTTGCGACAATTTGTCAAACTTTTTGCAGGAAATATTTGTTCGTCAGACAATAAAATTGTTTAATTTTGTCATATTAATTATAAAGGTGAAAAAAACAGTTGCTTACATATTGTTTGTATTTTTGTTGTACTTTCCTGTTTTTGCCCAAAATGCTTTTGTTAAGAATATGGGGCAATGGAGGGGTAGTTTTTTGTACAAAAAAGATTTAGAGCACGGTGCAGCTTTTTTCTTTACTGATTCGTTGGTTTATAACTTTTTTTCGCCGGAAGATGTTTCCAAATCTTTTGCTCATAACGGGTATGGAGGGCAGCCGCCCAAGGTTATTCATTTCCATTCCATAACAGTAAATTTTTTAAGAAAACGGGATACTTCGGAAAATTATATTGTGCCGGTTGACAGGCGTGATGATTACCTGAATTTTTTTATCGGTAGGGATAGCAGCAAATGGAAAGCAGGTGTGCCACATTATAATATCTTGTCTTACAAAAATATTTTTGACGGGGTGAATTTGAACTTTTACAGTGACGGTTTGTCTTTCAAATACGAATTTATAATTTCTACCCCCAAATCAGTAAAAAAAATCAGGTATAAAATAAAATATGCAGATAAGGTTTATGTGAACGAAGACGGTAATTTGGTAATAAAGACTTCTGTAAATACAATTACCGAACCTAAACCTTATGCTTATCAAAAAATAAATGGAAAGAGGGTTGAAGTGCCTTGCGAATATACTTTACGAGGCAATGTTGTAGGATTTAAGTTAAAAAAGCCTTATGTGAAAGATATGCCCGTAATTATTGACCCATATTTGGTTTTTTCAACATACAGCGGGTCGGAAGCGGACAATTGGGGATTTACTGCTACATATGACAATTCCGATAATGTATATTCGGGAGGTATTGTAAACAATACCGGTTATCCTACCAGCCCGGGAGCATTTCAAGTAAATTTTGCAGGTGGAGACGGTTATGCTTCAGGATATTACGAATACGGGTGGGATATTGGAATAATAAAATATACTCCAGACGGATTGCAAAGACTTTATGCTACATATTTGGGAGGCAGTATCAGTGAGGAACTTCCGCACAGTTTGGTTGTTGACAAAGAAAACAATTTGATTGTAATGGGAGTAACCGGCTCAAGTGATTTTCCTGTTACAACGGGGGCTTATGATACAACTTTTAACGGTGGAGATTCCATTACATACGATAATGTTGTTGTTTTCCGTCACGGTACAGATATATATGTGGCAAAATTGAGTGAAAATGGAATGCATTTGCTTTCTTCCACTTATGTGGGCGGTACCGGGAATGACGGTTTGAATTTCAGGACCTCTTATGCTATCAACAGCTTTATAATGACCGGTGCGGATACTAGTTTGTATTACAATTATGCGGATGGTGCCAGAGGAGAAGTTACTGTTGATGATTCGGGATATGTTTATGTCGCTTCTACATCTTTTTCAGATGATTTTCCTGATTTCTCGACATTTTCCACTCATTTTCGAGGTAAACAAGAAGGTGTAACTTTTAAATTAACACCGGATTTCAGTCAATTGGTTTACAGTGGTTATTTATCGGGAACAAAAGATGATGCTTTATATTCTGTTGATTTGGCGCCGAACGGAAATGTGTATGTTGCAGGAGGAACCAAATCTACTGATTTGCCGGCAAGTACCAATTCTTATCAATCTACATTTGCAGGTAAAGTTGACGGTTATGTGGCTTGTATTTCAAATGACGGAAATAATTTGCTGGGTTTAACTTATTTTGGAAGCAGTGATTATGATCAGACTTATTTTGTTAGGGTAAACCGTTTTAATCAACCTTTTGTGGCAGGGCAAACCGAGGCACCGGACAGCACGTTTATTCACAATGCTTTATACTCCAATCCGAACAGCGGACAATTTATTGCAAAACTTACTCCAAATCTTGATAATCTTATTTGGAGCACGGTTATAGGTTCCGGTATCGGAAGACCAAATATATCTATTACTGCTTTTGAAGTTGATGTCTGTAACAGGATTTATATGGCAGGTTGGGGTCGTGAATGGGCAGGGTCGGATTGGGGTGCCATACAAGGTACTAAGAATATGCCTATTACTTCTAATGCATATAGAGATACAACAGATGGACAGGATTTTTATTTAATGGTAATGGACGGAGATGCAAACTATTTGGATTATGCTACTTATTTTGGAGAATTACATTACAACAGTTGTGGATATAGCGGACACGATCATGTAGATGGTGGAACAAGTAGGTTTAACAGGCGGGGTACAATATGTGAAGCTGCTTGTGCAAGTTGTGGTGGTTGTCAACATTTTCCAACTTATCCGGATTCTGTGTGGTCAACTACCAATAATGCACAAAACTGTAACAATGCGGTTTTTAAATTTTCTTTTGTCGATGATATTGTAACAGCCGAATTTGATGTTCCTCATTTATGCCCCGGTGATACAGTTCATTTTATTAACAACAGTCAAAACGGCGAATATTATCATTGGGATTTTGGAGACGGAACTACAAGTAATGAACAATCACCCTCCCACTGGTACGGTACGGGTGGTGATTATAATGTTACTTTGATAGTAACCGATTCGGGAACTTGTAACATTGCTGACACTGTTTCTTATCAAATTCATATACCCAATCCTTTGGACATACAAACTTCTGTAACACCACAAGTTTGTGCAAACGGCGGCAGTGCTTCCATTAATGTTCAAGGCGGACTTGAGCCTCTTACTTATGCATGGAGCAATGGAGAATACGGCACAGAAATTACAAATGTTCCTGCGGGGAATTATGCCGTTACCATAACAGATGCCAATAATTGTAGCAATGTAGTTTATGTAAATGTGCCGGATAGTTCATATCCCGTAACCTTGACAGGTGAAACCACTGACCAGCCTTGTACAGGTATTTGTACCGGAACGGCGGTAGTTCATATTTCGGGAGCACAGCAGCCGTATAATTTGGAATGGAACACAGGTGACACCCAAGATTCTCTTTACAACTTGTGTGAGGGAGATTATATTGCCACTATAACAGATGTTAACGGCTGTAGTGATACTTTGGCACTTCATGTGGCAAATGAGCATCACGAAGCGCACATAGACG
>JALTDM010000123.1 GCA_027074135.1 Bacteroidales bacterium | reverse complement strand
ACAAAATTCAATGTAAAATGAAAACAATAATAATAGGAAGCGGTTCATATCTACCTAAAAATATTGTAAAAAATGAAGATTTTCTGAAAAATGAATTTTACGACACTTCCGGAAACAAAATTCCAAAGACAAATGATGAGATAATTAAGAAATTTGAAGAAATTACAGGCATTAAGGAACGTAGGTATATGGAAGATGAATATAAATCTTCCAACATCGCATCTATTGCTGCCCAAAGAGCAATTGAGTCAGCAGGTATTGACAAAGAAAAGCTTGATTATATAATAGTTGCTCATAATTTTGGAGACTTACAAAACGGAACACGAGTTCCGGATTTGGTCCCTGCTCTTTCATCAAGAGTTAAATATCACTTGGGAATAGAAAATCCTTATTGTGTATCGTACGATATTCTTTTCGGTTGCCCAGGTTGGCTACAAGCCACTATTCAAGCCGATTATTTCTTAAAATCAGGGAGAAGCAAATATGCTTTAGTGATCGGCGTTGAAAATTTATCCAGGGTTTCTGATCCTCACGATATTGACAGTATGATATATTCCGACGGTGCAGGGGCTGTTATTATCAAAGCGGAAAAATCAGATAAAGAAATCGGTATTATTGACCATATTTCAAGGAGTGATACAAAAAATTATGCTTGGATGCTTAAAATGGATAAATCTTATAAAGAAGGTGCTTACGAAGGAGATTTGTTCCTGAAAATGAATGGTCGTCGTATTTATGAATATGCAGTAAATACAGTTCCGGGAGAAATAAAAAAGGTTTTGGATAGGAATAATATTGATATTCATCAAGTAAAAAAAGTACTTCTGCACCAAGCAAACGAAAAAATGGATATTGCAATGATTCAAAGAGTTTTCAAACTTTACGGAATAAAAGAAGTGCCTAAAGATGTTATGCCGATGATAATAGCCAAAACCGGTAATAATTCAGTAGCAACACTCCCGATAATGTATGATATGATAAACAAAGGTGAACTTGAAGGTCATAAATTTAACAGCGGAGATTATATTGTTTTTGCATCAGTTGGTGCAGGGCTCAATGTTAATGTTCTGCTGTATCAAGTACCGTAAAAATTATAAAACGCATGAAAGAAATAAGGGGGCTATTTCAGCCCTTTTTTATTTCCTCAACCCTTTTCGTTGCACATAAGATTCGTACAGCATAATACCCGTTGCTACAGAGACATTCAAAGAGTCAAATTCTTTTGACATCGGGATACGCACCAAAAAATTTGCTTTTTTTATAATAGATTCAGACACGCCTTTGCCTTCGTCACCCATTACAATTGCCACGGGACCGGAGAAATCCGTTTCGGTCAAACTGGTTGTTCCCTTTTCGCTTGCAGCAATCACTGTAAAACCGCTATTGCTTAAATATTTGATTGCAAGAAACAAATTGTCGCTGCGACATAAAGGAACTTTGAAAATACCACCCGAAGAAGTTTTTACCGCATCGCTGTTTATCAAAGCACTTCCTTTGTTTGGAATAAGAATAGCATCTACTGCCATACATACGGCAGTTCGCACTATTGCTCCGAAATTCCTTACATCACTCACACCATCAAGCACCAGAATCAACGGCTCTTTTCCTTCTTCAAAAAACTTTTGGACCAATTCGCTTAACTCGTAAAATTCTACTGGTGAAACATATGCAATTATACCTTGGTGATTTTTCCCGATCAGCCTGTTTAGCTTTTCAGCAGGAACCTTTTGTACAGGTATCCTCAATTTTTTAAATTCGCCAAGTAAATTATTTATTTTAGGGTTTTTATTCTCCTTGGTTACCAATACCTTAAAAAAAGTAACACCTTTTTCCAACGCTTCTTCTATGGAATGAATTCCCCAAATCAAGTCTTTTTTATCCATATCGTATAGCTTATAATTGAATATAACTGATCCAATGAAATTTTAGACATATCGGCAATAACATGACTAAGTGAATAACATCTTGATTCTCGTTCTTTCAAATGTTCTATTATAAACTCAGCCAGTTCTTTTTCTTTATATTTACATATGACAGGACGTTTCTCTTTATTCTCCTTAAGCCTTTCGGTTAGTTGTTGGGCAGACAATTTCAGGTACACCGTTATCCCCTGTTCATTCATAAATTTCATGTTATCAAAAAAGCAAGGGGTTCCTCCACCGGTTGCAATCACAATATTATCGTTATTTGTCGCTACGGACTTTAATGTTTCGCTTTCTATCTTTCTAAAATATTCTTCACCGTACTCAGCAAAAATATCCTTAATTTTCATTCCCACACCTTCTTCTACCAAAATATCCAAATCTACAAACTTATAGCATAATTTTTTTGCCAAAAAATATCCAGTTTGTGTCTTTCCGCTACCCATATATCCTACTACAAAAACTTTCATATACCCCGAAAACATATAAAATACATTGCAAAGGTAATCAATATATCGAGCTGCAAATAATAAAACTGATTCCCGATAATTTTTATCACAAAAAGTAATACATTTGCGACAAAATTAAAGATCTCTCAACATGAGTGAACTTATTAAGCACGAATGCGGCATTGCTTTCATAAGGCTGAGAAAACCATTGGAATATTACCACTGGAAATACGGTACTTGGATGTATGGCATAAACAAGATGTATCTCCTTATGGAAAAACAGCACAACCGTGGTCAAGACGGAGCAGGCTTGGTAAGCCTAAAAATCGATCTTGAACCAGGGAAAAAATACCTCCACCGTATTCGATCCAATGATAGCCTTCCCATAAAAGATATTTTTACAAGAATTTTTGAAAATTACGAAAAAACTGAAGCAAGTAAAATTCAAGACCCCGTGTGGGCTAAACATAATCTGTCTTTTGCAGGAGAAATTTACCTGGGACATCTCAGATACGGAACCTTCGGGGGCAACAGCATAGAAAATGTTCACCCGCAGATGCGCGAAAATAATTGGAAAACACGGAACCTTGTTTTGGCAGGAAATTTTAACCTCACCAACGTTGACGAACTTATCCAGAAGCTAATTGACCTTGGACAACACCCGAAAGATTACAGCGATACAGTAACAATTATGGAAAATGTAGGACACTTTCTCGACAGAGAAGTTCAAGCATTATTTGATAAGTTTCACGATGAAGGATACAACAACAGGGAAATTTCG
>JALTDM010000122.1 GCA_027074135.1 Bacteroidales bacterium | reverse complement strand
GTTTTAATAAACAATAAACCTTAAACTATGAAACTACGTTTTTTTTATGGATTATTCATCATACTTTTTATTGCCGGCTGCTCATCCACTGATAAACTAATCAGAAAAGGTAAATATGACAAAGCATTCAAAAGATCGTTAAAAAAAGTAACCCGTAATCCGCAAAACGAAAAAGAAGTTTACAACCTTGCAACCGCTTACAACAAAGCTCAAGAAAATTCGGAAGAACACATAAAAGAACTTATCAGTTCAGGACAACCTGATATATGGGACGATGTTTATTACGAATATAACCAAATGAACTACCGCTACAATAAAATAAAGCCTGTTTTACCACTAAAATACAAAGGTAAAAACCTGGAAATCAAACACAATGATTATTACAATCTTGCAATAAATGCCAAAAAAAAGGCTGCGGAATATCATTATGTCCTCGGGAAAAAACTTCTGAATTCCAACAACAAAACAGATATAAGAAAAGCTTATTATGAATTTGATAAGGTCTTAACTTATTTTGACAACTATAAAGATGCAAAACAACTTAGAGAAACTGCTTATCAAAAAGGCATTAGCCATGTAGCAGTTTTTGTTGTGAACCATTCCAAGTATAAACTTTACAAAGATTATCTTGAAGCTTTGTATGACTTTGACATTTCTCGCTTAAACGGGGAATGGACAAAATTTGAATTAGTAGAAACACCTTATGAACCAAACAATAAGGACGGCTATATAAAAGTTGTTATCGATGATATTGAAATTTCACCGGAAAGAGTGGAAAGTAATACATATGTGGTAGAAAAAAATATCGTAGTAGGCGAAGATTATGTTTATGATGAAAACGGTCATATAGTAACCGATAGTACCGGACAACCTATAACTCAACCCGTAATGGGGAAAGCAAAATGTATAGTGAAAGAAACACACTTGAAAAAAGACGGGTATATAAAAGCAACCGTTTTGTATTTGGGAAGTGATAAAAAATACTTAATAAAAAAATCTCCTATTGGAGCAGACCAGCATTTTGAATATGCATTTGCCAGAGCTGACGGCGATTTAAGAGTACTGGATGACAGGGTAAGAAAATTATTACAAAACGAACCTTCAGGATTTCCACCTGACGAAACCATTATACGCGATTTGTTTCATAACCTGTCTGGAGCTTTATACGAAAATATTAGAAGGAACAGGAGGATTTGGGAATGAGTATGAAAAATCCTATATCGCCTATAACGGCACAAAAAGGAATTTTGATAGGAACATTTTCAAGTAAACAACCTAGAGAAAAAGCAGAAGAATATTTGGAAGAATTAAGATTTTTGGCAGAAACTGCCGGCGTGGAAACAAAAAAAATCTTTTTGCAAAGGATAGAACGTCCTAATCCTGCTTATTTTATCGGAAAGGGTAAACTGGAAGAAATTAAACGATATGCAGTTGCAAACGATATCGACATAATAATTTTTGACGACGAACTTACTCCCACACAACAACGAAACATCGACACTTTACTAAAAAAAAGGATTATAGACAGAACAAACCTTATTCTTGATATATTTGCAAGAAGGGCAAAAACAGCACACGCCAAAGCACAAGTGGAACTCGCACAATACCAATATTTACTGCCAAGGCTTACGGGATTGTGGACTCACTTGGAAAGGCAAAAAGGCGGTATCGGATTGCGAGGACCGGGTGAAAAGGAGTTGGAAACAGACCGCCGTATCGTTCAAAAAATCATATCACGCCTCAAAGATAAGCTTAAAAAAGTTGACAAAGAAAAAGCCGTACAACGCAGCAACCGTGAAGGATTTATGCGAGTTGCATTCATCGGATACACAAATGTAGGCAAATCCACTCTGATGAGAATATTGAGCAAAACCGATGTGTTTGCCGAAAATAAACTGTTTGCAACCCTGGACACAACAGTTAGACGAATAAATTACAATGATACTTCTTACCTACTTTCAGACACTGTGGGATTTATAAGGAAATTACCACACTCACTTATTGAATCGTTCAAATCTACTTTGGACGAAGTGCGCGAAGCCGATTTATTGTTGCACGTGGTGGATATTTCGCATCTGTCGTATGAAGAACAGATTGAAACGGTAAACAAGACTTTGGTTGAAATAAACGCTGCCGACAAGCCTGTTATTTATGTGTTCAATAAAGTTGATTTGATAGAAGGATTTGACAACAAAATTATAAAAAATTTGGAAGCATCGTGGCTTGCCAAATCCGAAAAAAGTGTATTCGTTTCGGCAAAAACCGGTCTGAATATTGACAAATTGAGACACACTATTTACGAAGAAGTGAAAAATATGAAAAAAGAGAAATTTAGTCGGTAATTATAGTTTAAACGGACCTTCTTTTTGCAAATACAACAACCTGGGAAGCAATACGGCGAATAATATCTACTGTACCTAATTTTTCATGCAACTTTTTATAACCTTCTTTTATTTTTTGACGGTAAGCACTATGGTTCAGTAGCAAATTCATTTCAGCACTCAAAGCTAGTTTGTCACAATCATCTTGTATGAGTTCTTTAACGGTAAGTTCGTCATTTATTAAATTTACAAGAGATATGTACTTCACCTTGATTACACGTTTGGCAATGTGGTAAGAAATTTTACTTCCGGCTTTGTAGCAAACAATTTCCGGCACACCGAACAACGCAGTTTCCAATGTAGCAGTGCCCGAGGTTACAACGGCAGCATAAGAATTAGCGAGTAAATCAAAGGTTTTGTCTTTTATCACAGATATAAAATCGTATCTATCTAGAATAGTTTTGTAAATACCATCGGGCACATTGGACGAACCTGCTACAACAAATTTGTAATCTTTCCTGTAGTATGCTGCTGCCGCAGCCATCACGGGCAACTTTTTATCAACTTCCTGTACACGGCTGCCCGGAAGCAATGCCACAATTTTATCATCCGGTTTTAATCCTAAATTATTCAAAAATTTATTTCTATCCGTTTCTGTATAATTTGACAAAAATTTACTGATATGCTCTTTAAGCGGATGTCCTTCATATACAACGCTAACACCGAATTTGGAAAAAAAATCTTTTTCGAAAGGTAAAATTACAAAAAGTTTATCGACATATTTTTTTATGATATTCACTCGCGATTGCTTCCACGCCCAAACTTGCGGAGCTATATAATAAATCACTGTAAACCCTTTATTTTTCAAAAATTTGGCAAGTCTCAAGTTAAATCCAGGATAATCAACCAAAATAACCGCATCGGGATTATAATCAACAATATCTTTTTTTATAAAATTAAAATTCTTTTTTATTGTCCCAAGATTTTTTATCACTTCTACAAATCCCATAAAAGCAAGTTCACGCACGTGTTTGGTTACGCTAACACCTTGAGCAATCATCTTATCACCACCCCAACCTCTAAATTCAGCTTGCTTATCTATCTCTTTTATTTGTTCCACAAGCAATGCCCCATGTAAATCACCCGAAGGCTCACCTGCAACAATATAATACTTCATTGATAAATAATTTACGGCAAAGCTAATAAAACTTGAAAACAAAATCCACATAATAATTTCATTTATGTAAGATTAACAAAGGAGTTTGCATAGGAATATGAGATATTTACGATGCGAAAGACTTGTGTTTTAGCACAGTTACCATACCATTTTATCGTGTGTTATATTATGCCCTGTACAAAAAATTTATGCTGTAGCATTTTAATGTGAATGTGGTGTTCTGAAACAAGAGGAATACAGAAACGATTGAGATCCTGAAACAAATTCGGAATAACGTTGGCGGAATAATATTTTTATACTTCCGATGTTAATTTCGAAGGTAGAATTAAAGATAAAAAACACTAACAACTAACCATTTATCACTTATCACTAATATAAATCCTATTATTTACCACTAATGTATCGTTCCCTATCATCTTATACACATTTTTATCCTTTTCGCGGACAATTATACTGTTCAAAAAAATATTCCCTTTGTCGTAATATTCATAATAATTATTACTCAATATGAAAAAGTCGCTTTTGCTTTCAGGCACAAAAGTAAATGTAACAAGGTTCCAATCACCGCAAATTACACCTGTCTGTGCCGGATAAATATTCTTTTCCCAAACAATTTTTCTTTTCAATGGTGAATAGTCAGACAAAACCATTTGCACAAAAGTTGTGTTAAAATCTATATTGTAATACCAAAAACTCAATTCATATTCCTTGCCCGGGAGCATCTCTTTAGCAGGAAGTATCATGATATTCTCTTTGGAATCAATGGGCTTTTCAAAACTTACTTTGCTTATAAATTGGTATTTTGAAGTTACTTTTTCTCCTTTATATTCATAAAAAAAAGTACTGTCAGGCACCAACCAATCACCTGTTTTATTTAAAGAATCCTTTTCAGAGTAAAACCTGTTAAAAACTGTAACAAACTTTAAAATTGTATCAACAGGATAATATTCATACAAATCATAATTATTTCCCTGATACAAAAGTTCGCATCTTTTGGTCAAAAACCCTTTTTGCAAAGAATCAATTTTTCGATAATGCGAATACACAACCAAAAGCGGTTTGTTTTTATTTAAATATTTCAATATGGGTTTGGGGCACCACTCAGGCGAAAATAATTGTCGCCATAATTTCCCCGGTTTAACAGCAGGTCTTGACAATATTGCATCGGCAACAGGTAATTTTAGATAACGTTGAATTAAATACCCCAGCAAATCTGTTTTATCATCGGAAGACGAACCATAAGGATTAGTGTATTTTACATAATAAGGTAAAACTATTGCCGCATCATATTTTTCAGCATCTATTTTTGCAAAATTTTTAAACGGCAAAGGTACATTTGCATATTTAAGTATATTTTTGTTCTTTACTCGTTTTGATTCATAGAAGTGATAAGCTGTGGCTTCCAAGCTAAAAATTATGCCTGCTACAATAACAACACCATTCCTTAACCACTCATTTTTTAATGCTTTGTCTAACCACCAAAAAGCATAAACTCCCGCTACATAATAAAATACCCAAGCAAATCTGCCAATACCCGTAAATTGCTTGAAAGAAGGAACTACATCCAGTAAAAAACTTAAATTGTATTTGAACGGAACTCCAAATGAATACAACAACACCAACGCCGATGAAAGCAAATACAGCCAAATTTTCTTAAAGTTTTCAAACTTTGAAATTCTTTTGAAATAAAAAATCAATACAAGCAGTGCAACATCAGTTACGAATCCCACATAATTACCAATTTTACCCCAACTTAAAGAAGGAATATCAAAATTGTAAAAAAAGTAAAAAAGCGGTTTGAAAGGTCCGAAAAGTGGTACAAAAACAAAAAACGGATGTGAAGCATATTGAGCAGTAAACACATAATTTATTCTATCACCCGGATAAATATCGTTAAACTTTACCAGCACATAAAAAATAAATACGGGCAACAGGACTTGCAATGTAAAATATTTTGCCAATTCAACGGTTTTAAGTTCTTTATTCTTTGAAAGCAACATCACAAAATAAACGGCAGTATAAAATAAAACCAATGACATACCGTCATATCCGTGTGTAGTAAACCAAAAAAATACATTAAAAGCAATTATCAACGACCATAGGAATTTACGCTTCGACTTAAAAAAAATCTCCAACAGCAGCCACCCTAACGGAATTATCAACGTGTATGACAATGCCAAATGACCATGTTCCCACAACAACACTTGTGAAGACAAAACCGTAACAGAAAATGCTCCGAAAACCGAAGTAACAACTGAAACACCAAAATTCCTGAATAAAAAAAACAAAATAAAAGCAGTAACAGGCAAGGACCACACCAGCAAGATGTTTAAAAAAGCTACCGTATCATCTTTCAATGAAGGAAAAACAGAAGCAACAGCCTTGTAGCATGTAACAATAAACGGATGAATATCGGTAAACATCAATGATTCGCCCCAAGGGAAATAATTTGCTTCATACTTGGTATATGAGGAATCAACATTTACATGATACCAAAAATTAGTATAATTCTTAATTCCGTCACCTTTTACCGACACCATATAATCTGACGGCGAAAACATAAGCTCACCGTAAAATTTACTCATAAACCCTGCCACCACCACAAAAGCAATTAGTGCAAACAATATTTCCTTAAAATTTTTCTTCATCTTAATACGGGCACAAAGGTTGCGGAATACTGTCAGTATAAAAACCTACACGCAATTTTTCAACGGAAAATCTGTTATTATCTTTATTCCAAAAATAAAAATGTCCTTCATAACCGGGCAATGGCTTAAAATCCAAAAGATAAAAAACTAATTCAACCCTTTGCCAAGTTCCTGTATCAGTTAAACACTTTTGCAATTCATACATTCTCCAGTAAACTGTTTTATTCATATATTTAACATCAAAAACCAATGGTACTGTAATATCGTAGTTGTGCGGCTTAATGTAAGTAAGAACCCTTACCGCCTTAATATCTTTACCTGCCAATGCTGTATCGGAAAAATCAACTTTGAAATTACAAGCCTGAAATTCCACACCGGGCTTGTAAGTCAAATCTCCGTAATAACGTTCCTTTACCCACACGGGTTTTACTTGGCTTTGATGCTCTTCATAAATTTTATAGTTGTTTACAAACACAAACAAGGCAAAAAACCCTATTATTATTGCCAAAAGATTTTTTATAATATTGTTGAATTTCAACCTCATAACAACCTAAGCACTTTATCCCTGACTTCTGCGGGAAAAATTATGTAATGCTTTTCTGCGGATTTTGAAAACATATTTATGTTTAGAATTTCTGTTGCTTTCGACAAAGGGACAACCTTTCCGCCTGTCAATATTTTTATTTCGCTGTCTTCCGAAGTAGCTTTGGGCAGCACAATTTTACCGTTGATAAAATAATATTCCACCTCGTTTTCTTCCAAGCCTAGTTCTTTTGCTATTAAACTTTCTATCTGCTTTAGGCTGTAAAAATCATAAGCCGTATCGTTGAATGCAATCTTAAACAACCGCCTGTCTAACAATCTTGTAGCAAGTTCCGACAAAATTTTGTCATCGGAAAAAGCCCAAACCTTTATGGCACTCATAATATCATAATCGTCCAGAAGCGTAAAAGCTTGCAAGACTGTCATATCCGTGCCGTTTATTTTTACTTTTTTATCAAAATCTTCAATCGAGACATCATTGTAAATAAAAAATTCCAAAGCCGGAGTTGCAAAAATCTTTTCACCCTTCATTGCAAGATATTTAGCACGCTTAAGTACTTTAATGAGCATCTGTTCGGCTATAGTAACTGTTTTGTGCAAATACACTTGCCAATACATCAATTCGCGTGCAATAAGAAAGTTTTCTACCGAATGCAAACCTTTGCTTTCCACCACCAGGTAATTGTCGTGGACATTAAGCATTTTTATAATACGTTCCGTGCCGATAACACCTTCGGACACTCCCGTAAAAAAGCTGTCACGCTTAAGATAATCCAACCTGTCAACATCTAAATTGCTCGAAATAAGGTCGTGCAAAAATCTTTTGGGATATTGTCCTTTGAACAACTTTATTGCAGTTTCAAGATTCATTATTCCGTTAAGTGCCTGCATAATTGCAAGCGAAATATCTTCGTGGGAAACATTCACAATAGAATGTTCCAGCGCGTGCGAAAACGGTCCGTGTCCTATATCGTGGAGCAAAATTGCTTGTTTTGCGGCAAGTTCTTCTTCATCTGTTATTTCCACGCCTTTTGAACGCAAAACATTTATTGCCAATCCCATAAGATGAGTAGCACCAAGTGTATGGTGAAAACGCGTATGCAGTGCCCCTGGATATACGAAATATGTAAGTCCCAATTGCTTAATCCTTTTAAGCCGTTGAAAAAAAGGATGGTCAATTATACCGATAAGTCTTGCTTCAAGTACATTTATGAACCCGAAAACAGGGTCGTTCAATATTTTATTTTTCATTGTTTGCAGGTTTATGTTTGTCTGACACAGGTGTAAGCCCGGCTTGTTTTCCCAATTCAATCATAAGGTTGTAAGCCTCTTCGTAATTATTGTGTATTTTACCGTCCAATATAGCATCTTTTATTGCTGTTTTGATATTACCGATGATTTTAGAAGGTTTTATGCCGAATGTTTCCATAATAATTTCGCCCGAAACAGGTGGTTGGAAGTTTCTGATACGGTCTTTCTCTTCAACTTCAACAAGTTTTTGCCTTACTTTCTTGAAATTTGCCAAATAGCGTTTTACCTTTTCATCATTGCGGGAAGTTATATCTGCTTCGGCAAGTGTCATCAGGTCGTCAATATCATCTCCTGCTTCAAAAAGCAAGCGTCTTACAGCAGAATCCGTAACGGTATCTTCCACCAAGGATATAGGTCTCATATGCAGGCGTACAAGTTTTTGCACATACTTCATTTTTTCGTTAAGCGGCAGCTTGAGCTTTTTAAAAATTTCAGGCACCATCTTTGCCCCGATAATTTCGTGGCCGTAAAATGTCCAACCGTGGTCGGGATCAAATCTTTTTGCTTTCGGTTTGCCAATATCGTGCAATAGTGCAGCCCACCTCAACCACAAATTATCCGTTCTTTGTGCAATGTTATCCAAAACCTTGACACTATGATAAAAATTGTCTTTGTGCGAAATGCCGTTAATTACCTCAACTCCGTGCATTCTGTAAAGCTCGAGGAAAATCAATTCCAATAAGCCTGTTTTTAGAAGCAAGATGAAGCTCTTTGAAGGCTTGGAAGACATAATAATTTTGTTGAGCTCATCCATTATCCTTTCCCTTGAGACAATTTTTATCCGCTCGCAATATTTTTTTATAGCCTCGTAAGTTTCCGGATAAATGGTAAAATCAAGCTGTGCTGCAAATCTGACAGCTCTCATCATTCTAAGCGGATCATCGTCAAAAGTCTTATTAGGGTCAAGCGGAGTGCGTATTATTTTATTTTTCAAATCTTCCAGTCCGTTAAAAGGGTCTATAAGTTCGCCGAAATTATCTTTTTTTAAACTAATGGCAAGTGCATTTATGGTAAAATCCCTGCGACATTGATCATCTTTTAATGTGCCTTCTTCCACTATCGGCTTGCGGGAATTTCGCATATACGACTCCTTTCTGGCACCTACAAACTCTATTTGCTTATCTTTATAATGAAACATTGCCGTGCCGAAATTCTTAAACACCACAAGGTTACTGACTCCATTCAACCTTTTTGCTACTTCCCTTGCCGTTTCCACACCTTTGCCGAGCACAACAATATCTATGTCTTTGCTTTTTTTGTGCAAAAGTTTATCCCTCACATAGCCGCCTATGGCATAACCTTCTACACCCAACTCGTCAAGAATATTAGATATTTTATGTAAAACTTCTTCTTCTACTTCCAAAATCATATTCTTACTCATTTTAAAGGGGAATTTTCTTCTTTTGCCATGTGATTATAAATCATTTTATCCATCCAACCCGGAAAGAATTTATTCAGCAGCACAGTAAGTTTACCTTGCGATGTAAGAATTACCGTTCTTTTACGCTTTTTTATGCCTTTTACAAGATGCTTTGACACTTCTTCGGCACTCATCAACTTTTGTTCGTTGAGCGGAGTTTCGCCTTGTGTGGATCCGTCAGCCACCAGAGCGGTTTTTCTTATGTTGGATGCCGTAAACCCTGGAGCAATAATCATCACATGCAATCCGTCTTTTAATGTTTCTATTCGCAAAGTGTTCAAAAAACCATGCATTGCAAACTTTGACGAACTGTATCCAGTGCGTGCCGGCAATCCTACAAATCCTGCAATGGACGACACACCTACCACACTGCCTTTTGCTTCAAGCAAATAAGGCAAAGCATATTTGGTGCAATAAACCGTTCCCCAAAAGTTTATATCCAACAACTTTTTTATCACATCAAGCGTTAAATCTTTGAACAATGCCCGCATTGAGATACCCGCATTGTTTATCAAAATATCAATTTTGCCGAATTTATCCACAGTCTTGTCTATCAATTTTTTACAATCCTCTTCTTTAGAAACATCAGTCTTTACCGCTAATGTTTCCACACCTTTTCCGCTTAATTCTTTTGCTACCTCATTTATTTTTTCTTCGTTTCTTGCAGCCAACACAACTTTTGCACCGAGGGAGGCAAATTCCCTTGCAGTTGCCAAGCCTATCCCCGATGAAGCACCAGTTATTATTACAACTTTATTTTTCATTTGTTTGGTTTTTTTATTTTTTTTGGCACCCCTGTCTCGTCCTAAAAATGTTTCACAGTTTTTATAGTTTGTTTTTGTTTAAGATAAACATTGTTTATTTTGTTTTTAT
>JALTDM010000121.1 GCA_027074135.1 Bacteroidales bacterium | reverse complement strand
AGGTGCAAAAGTTATCCTGCTCGGTGACAAAGACCAACTTGCGTCGGTTGAAGCCGGCTCTGTTTTCGGTGATTTGTGCAGGTCGGTAAAAGAGAGTGAAAACAAATTTCCTGATGATATTCTGCAGAAGATCAATGAGTTTTACGACAACCCTTTAAAAAATTTGGAATTGTCCGCAACTGAAATTAAAACGCTTTCGGGTCATATCGTTCATCTGAAAAAGAGTTACCGCTTTGATTCTACAAAGGGCATCGGTAAATTGTCCTACAGCATAATAAACAACAAATTGTCAGACAGTATCATCAAAGGATTTAGCAATTGTGAAAACAAAGATGTTAAGATTTGTAATGATTTTTGGAATGTAAAAGATATTTTGAAACCTTACGAAGAATATATAGAAGAAACAGATTTAGCAAAAGCCTTTGAAAAACTTGGTAGAATTAAGATTCTTTGTGCATTGCGAAATGGTCCTTTCGGAGTAGATTATTACAATTCGGTTGTAGAAAAATACTTGCAAAAAAGAGGCTTGATAGAAATAAAACCAGGATCACGCTATTACCACAATCAACCGGTAATGATGACGCAAAACGATTATGCTAATATGATTTTTAACGGCGATGTTGGACTCGTGAGAATGAATGAAGAAGATAAGTTAAGGGTGTATTTCCCTACGGAATCGGGAGAAATCAGGTCTTTTGACCCAAACAAACTTAGCGGGTTGGTAACTGTTTATGCAATGACTATTCATAAGAGCCAAGGTTCTGAATTTAATGAAGTTATTGTTGTATTGCCGGACAATGCCGACATAAACATCCTAACACGCGAATTGCTATACACGGCTGTAACGCGTGCAAAGGAAAAAGTAACCGTAATCACGCAACCAAATGTGCTGAAAGCTATGGCAGGACGTGGGGTAAGACGCTCTTCAGGAATTGAAGACAGACTGTAAGTAGCCGGAGAGTTATTAGTTTAACGGGCTTCAGCCTGTTTTGTTTTTTCAAAATACCATATTTAATTAGCCCTTCCATTTATGGTAGGTATAAAAACGAATAAAAAACCGTTGGCTTTAGCATTCGCCCTTTTTGTCCTGGGCTAAAGCCCCAAGTTTGACAGTACATTACCGTAACACCGCCTTAAAAGGCGGTGCCAGGCATATCCACACGACACAATCGTGCGGTAACTAAAAAGCACTGAACACCCCACGTCATTATGAGCAGCCAAAGGCTGCATAATAATCTCATTTATTCCCCCACCACCATACTGAGCACCGAAGGTGCGTAAGTATCTCATTAATTTTAGCAAATTGTCACGCTCACGTTGTTCGCTCACAATGACGGAAGCGTTTTGTGGCAGATTGTTACGTCTCTACCCTCCTCACAATGCCAACAAAGGTAGCAACAGCCTGACAATTAGTAAATTAAATCATTAACACATTACCACATTCTCTTAATGTTTCAAAATTAACCGACAACCAACCTTTAATCGCTGATAATTAGATTATACGATTTTTATTTTATTTTTGCAAAAAAGGTTTACAACACCATGGCAATACAACTCTATTTATCCAAGGACTTGAACAGTTTGGTTAAAAAACTTGCAGAGAAAACCAATCGCGGCAACTTCAACCATAACCATATAATAGTGCAAACCAAAGGCTTACGCAAATGGGTAAATATTAAACTTGCCGAAGAAAACAAAATAAGCATTCTCAATAAATTTTATACACCCAATTCTTTGATGGAAGAGTTTTTCGATTTGGCAGGGTTATCACTATCCGACAAATACAAAGTAAGAAATCTTGTATGGACCATCTTTGAGAAAATAGAGCAAATAGATGAACCATCTATAAAAAACTACATTAGTGAATCGGAAGAAAAGAGATTCGCCATTTCGTTTGTACTTGCCGACCTATTTGACCAATACCAAATTTACCGCAGAGAAATGATTCAAAAGTGGAACAGTGGTGAATCTGTATATGAAGACAGTACCGAAAAATGGCAAAAGGATTTGTGGTGGTTGATAAAAAACGATATTGGCCAAGAAGACAGGGTAGAACTTTTGGACAGACTGAAACAGGCTTTTGAAAACAACAACGAACTGAAAAACAAAATTAAAGATAAATTCGGCGAACTGCACATTTTCGGCTTTTCATTCTTTACTCCTTATCATTTGGAAATCTTGCTAAACTATGTTGCAAAGTTTATTGATGTAAACCTTTATTTATTCAATCCTGCACCTGATATTTGGTGGTATGATTTGATGTCTGAAAGAAAGATTTTATCTGCTGAAAAAAGGGAACGTTTTTACAAGAAAATAGACAAAAGTGAAAAACACTTTGAGGAAGGAAACAGGTTGCTTACCAACTTGGGAACGGTAGCCAAAGAAACAATGATTCAAATTTTCCAAAACAGTACGGATGATATTTTCAACAACCTTGAGGTATTGCCGCCACAGACAACAAACGATAAAAAAATTCTTCTTTCCGAAATACAAAACGCCGTATCTATAGCAGAAAAACAAAACATAAAGTTGCAGGTGAGTACGATTAGTGACGGTAGCGTAACTATTTCAGGCAGTTACAGCAAGCTGCGCGAAGTGGAAGCCTTGTACAATTACATTCTGGTACGGTTGGAAGAAGGTGTAAAACCACACGAAATCCTTGTTGCCGTTACCGATATTGACGAATACACACCGTATATCAAAGCGGTTTTTGATAATTATTCTCCGAAGACTGCAAAAGATGAAGATATTAAAGTGCCTTATGCTATTGCCGATTTGAGCTACAAAACCGAGAGAAACCTGATTTCTGTTTTTAAATCTATTCTGGATCTCATGGAAGAAAACTTTACCGTGGAATTTGTGTTGAACTTGCTGGAGTATGAGCCAGTAAGAAGGAAATATGGAGTAGAAAATTTGCAGGCGTTGTCACGCATTGTGTTATCGTCGGGTATTATTAGTGGTCTGAAAGGTGACAAGAAAAACGATACACGACTAATAAGTTGGGAATACGGACTGAAAAGACTTGCTCTTAGTTATGCGATGACTGGAGATGATGTTTATATTTTTGACGGAGATGATTTTCCGGTAATTTCTACCGTTGAAGGCAGTGTTGCAGCAGATGTTTTGAGGTTTATTGCTCTTTCGCAAGACTTGATAAACTTTTTGAAAGGAATTCACGGCAAAAAAAATCTTGAAGGTTGGGCCGACTTTGCCGAAAAAAGTGTTTTGACAATTTTTGACATATCAGATGCAGAAATCCGTAACGAAGACCAAATTATTACACGGCTTGGAGAATTGAAAAATGCTTACTGCGGTGATGTTTCTTTTAACACATTCAGGCTTGCACTGGACAAAATTTTGGATTTGGACAATTTCCGCGGCAGTAATTTTATTAACGGAAAAATAACTTTTTCGTCTCTTGTTCCAATGCGGAGTATCCCGTTCAAAGTAATTTGTATTCTTGGGCTAAATGCAGAAAAATTCCCACGAATCGGGCGTAAAACTTCCTTTGATTTGATAAAAAAAGAAAGAAAATTGGGCGACCGTGACGAAAAAGAAACAGACAGGTATTTGTTTTTGGAAACAATTATGTCGGCTGAAGAAAAACTTTATTTGAGCTACATTTCACGGGATATCAGAACAAACGAAGAAAAACCCGTTTCGTCGGTAGTATATGAACTTATCGGATCTATTGAATATAATGTTGACGACAATAATCTGCGGAAAAAAGTACGTGATTTGCTATTCGTTCAACATCCGTTGCATCTTTTCAGCGGTAAATACAAAAAAGATAACAGTCGGGTTTTCAATTATGTTGATTTGCTAAAAGAGCCTGTATTTAAAAAAGATGAACTCGGGGAAATCGAGCTTGAAACATTTGACAGCTTTTGGCTGGGAGATGTGGTTAATTTTTACAAAGACGAGGAAACCTGGTTTCGCAAACGGATACTTGGATTGTATGAAGAAATTGATGGGGATGTTTTTAACGCTAAGGAAAAGTTGGATATCGATCATTTGGACAATTTCATTTTGTATAAAGTCATTTTCGAAAGCCTGATAAAAGAAACTAATGATGAAAAAACATTGAAACTCGCCAATAAACTGCAAAAACATTTACCTCTTTCGGTAGCAGGCGACAAGGTTTACGAAACAATTACAGAGGATATAAAAAAAATTGCAAATCAAATCAACCCATCTGTTAAAGAGACTGTTAATAAAGAATTTTTTGTAGAATACAAGGAAGGATTAAAATTCGGTGGCGTCCTGGAAAACATTTTTGGCAAAGACATAATTTTGATTGATACTTCTTCAACATTTTACAAGTTTATGTTCAAGATGTTTATTTATGCATACCTATTACAAGAGAAAGCTGTATATGATGGTGAAATAGAAAGAATTATACTTGTTTATAAAAAAGGTAAAGAGTTGAAAATAATGGAATTAGCTTCAGAAAATTTTGGTGATGCTATACAATACGGTAAGTTGCTAATTGACATATACCTTGAATATTACAAAAACATTAAAGTGCCTGTATTTTTTGACATTAAAAATAAATTTGATAAATGCTCTGAAAAAAAATTCAAAAAAGAGGAACCAAAAATACTTGATAAATTAAATATTGCCTTAGAAAAATACGGCACAGATTTAGTTTTCAATGGAGATGAAACTATGAGTATCAACAAATTACTATGTGATAAAATTTTGGAAATGAATGGACTACTTAAAAATAGTTTTGATTGATTTCAAAATATGGTAATTGTTATTTTAAAAAGTATTATCAACTGAAGATAATTTAAATTGTCTCAAAAAAAATCAAAGATATTTTGTGTTAACTAATTAATCTCAGAATTTAACATTAATTTAACATTGGTTTTTTGTTGTTAATTTTTTTACTTGCTACATTTGAAGTGAGAATTAAAAAAAGATAAAATGAGTATTTATTTGATTATCATTGGTTTATTATTTTTACTGGCAGCTATTGATTTGGTTGTTGGAGTATCTAACGATGCGGTTAACTTTTTAAATTCCGCTGTTGGGGCAAAAGTTGCAAAGTATAAAGTTATTGTTGCAATTGCAGGTTTAGGTGTTCTTCTAGGGGCAATGTTTTCCGGCGGAATGATGGAAGTAGCCAGAAAAGGAATTTTCAATCCGCAATTTTTCTCTTTTATGGATATCCTGATGATTTTTGTTGCAGTAATGATTTCCGATGTTATAGTACTTGATATGTTTAATACGTTCGGACTTCCTACCTCGACTACGGTATCCATAGTTTTTGAACTCTTAGGTGCTGCGGTAGCAATGGCTTTTATCAAAGTTTTTATTATACATGTTCCCGGTCATGAGGTGCCTGATTATATAAATACATACAATGCTCTGAAAATTATTTTTGGAATTTTGTTTTCTGTTGTGGTTGCATTTTTAACAGGTCTTATTCTTCAATTTATTTCTCGTCTTATTTTTTCTTTCAATTACGAAAAAGTAATGAAATGGTTTGGTGGAATATGGGGTGGATTAGTGACAACAGGTATAATGTATTTCTTGTTTCTTAAAGGCATAAAGCATGCAACTTTTGTTTCAGATGATTTTAAACAACATGTAATGGCAAATCAGGCTTATTACACTTTTGTAACTTTTGTAGCTTTTACTATAATTATACAATTCCTTATATGGTTAGTTAAATTTAATGTTTTGAGGTTTACTGTTCTTCTCGGAACATTTGCTTTGGCAATGGCATTTGCCGGAAATGATTTGGTAAACTTTATCGGTGTGCCGGTTGCCGGATATAATGCTTATACAGATTTTATCGCACACCCGGGAGTAGATCCAAACAATTATTTAATGACATTTTTGTCACAAAAAGTACCTGTTAATAACTGGTTTTTATTTGCTGCCGGTGTAATAATGATATTTACACTTTATTTTTCAAAAAAAGCAAAATCAGTAATTAAAACTTCTGTAGATTTAGCAAGACAAGATGAAGGATATGAAAGATTCGGTTCATCACTTTTGGCAAGAGCTATTGTAAGAATGGGTGTAAATACCAATAATTTTTTTAAAGCTATAACACCTAAAGTAATTAGAATTTATATTCAAAGGAGGTTTTCTCGTAGTGGTGTGAAACTGAAAAATAAAGAAGCTGCTTTCGATTTAATACGGGCTTCCGTTAATTTGTTTACGGCAAGTATTCTAATTGCCATAGCTACAACAAATAAACTTCCGCTTTCCACAACTTATGTAACATTTATGGTTGCAATGGGAACTTCATTGGCAGACAGGGCTTGGAGCGGCGACAGTGCTGTTTACCGTATAACAGGTGTGGTAACCGTAATAGGCGGATGGTTCTTTACCGCATTGATTACTTTTACCGTAGCATTTACTCTGGCAATGATAATTTACTACGGTTCGTTCTATGCAATGTTTGCTTTGTTTGCAATTGCACTCTATATAATTTTCAGAACAAGGGTATTGCATAAACGTATAATGGAAAAAGAACGAGCTGAAACTATAAAACAAGAAGTTGCTACTGTTGAATCTTTTGTTGCCGAATTAAGAAAACAAGTAAAAATTACTTTTACAAACTTTAAAGAAATATTGGAATATATAAGACAAAGTTTAAAATCAAACACAATACATGATGTAAAAAAAGCTAACAAAGTTTATCAAAAAGTGATTAAAGAAAGTGAAAAGAACTTGAACAAAGCCATAAAGAGCATACAGCACATAACAGATGCTGAAATTTCAAGTAAATATGTTGAATTTACATTGTCGCTCAAGCAGATGAACAACAGCTTGAAATACATAATTATCCCGGTTTACAATCACATTGACAATCAGCATAAACCACTGAACAGCATACAGTTAAAATACATTAAAGATTTGTTCAAAAAATATGAAGCATATGCAGATGTTATCCTGAAGGATATTTCAGAAAGCAAAAGCTCTCATATGGAAGATTTGAAAAAAATGAGGGATGAAATTATTGATACAATAAACGAATACAGAAAACAACAAGTGAAATTTTTGAAACATAACCAAGAAAAAATTTCCACAAAAGCCAATGTGCTGTTTTTTGATATCATATACGAAATGAAAATTTTAATTTTTTCCACCTTTGATTTGTATGAAGTTTATTTTGATTTATTAAATTTGTTGGCAGAAGTGGAAAATAAAGAAAACCAATGAAAATATTTTATTCGCACCAAGTTCGTGAAGCCGATGCATACACGATAAAACACGAACCCATCGAATCAATAGATTTAATGGAACGAGCAGCCACTCAACTGACCGAGTGGCTTTATTCTTATTTCGGCAATGCCAAATTTGTGATTTTTGTCGGTCCGGGCAACAATGGAGGTGACGGATTGGCAACATCACGCTTGTTACACCAAAAAGGCTGTGACGTAGAAGTTTATGAAGTAAATTTCACTGATAAAAGATCTACAGATTTTAAAATCAATTATGAAAGACTTTTGAACTTGGGAATTACTCCTCTTAAAATAAATGATGCAACACAATTTCCCGACATCGACGACGAAGTTATAATAATTGATGCTATTTTCGGTTCGGGATTGTCAAGACCGGTAGAAGGACTTGCCGCAGATGTTATAAAAAACATCAACCGTTTGGAAAACATTGTGGTGTCAGTAGATATTCCAAGCGGACTTTTTGGTGAAGATAATACTTCAAATGTACCGGAACATATTGTAAAGGCAGATTATACGCTGACATTTCAATACCCGAATTTATCGTTTTTATTACCTGAAAACGAAGAATTTGTAGGAGAATGGCTTGTGTTGGATATAGGCATATCAAAAGAATACATTGATAACACAAAAGCCGATTATTACCTTGTGGAAAAAACAGATGCAGCTAAACTGCTTAAACCCAGAAGTAAATTTTCACACAAAGGCACATTCGGACATGGATTGCTTGTAGCGGGAAGCTATGGTAAAATGGGCGCAAGCGTGCTTGCTGCCAATGCAGCAATGAGAAGCGGCTTGGGTTTGCTTACTGTTCATATGCCGTCTAACGGATATGAAATTATGCAAACAGCTTTTCCCGAAGCTATGATAAGTATAGACCCTAACGATAAAATCGTAACCGAAGTTGTTGATCTGGACAAATATGATGCAATTGCCTTTGGTCCGGGTGTTGGTACAGATAAGCAATCGCTAATGCTGCTTGCAAAACTTTTGGAAACTAAAAAGTCAATAGTTATCGATGCTGATGGACTTAACTTATTATCACAAGATAAGGATTTGTTAGACCTTTTGCACGATAATGTAATTCTTACTCCACATCCCAAAGAATTTGAACGGCTAACCGGCAAAAGTGCCATAAACGGATACGAGAGATTGCAACAACTGCGTAATTTTGCATTTGAAAAAAATGTTACGGTAGTGCTTAAAGGGCATTATACGCAAACAGCTATTCCTCAGGAACAAATAGTATATTTCAACACAACAGGCAACCCCGGAATGGCTACGGGTGGCAGCGGTGATGTACTTACAGGCATAATTTTAGGCCTCCTTACACAAGGTTACATCACTAAAGAAAGTGCTATTCTCGGAGTTTATATACACGGTATGGCAGGAGATATTTCATTGGATTACGAGTCCTACGAATCATTGATTGCAAGTGATATTGTAAACAACTTGGGGCAGGCTTTCAATGTGCTGAGAGATTGACGAATAGATAATTCAGGCTCGAAAAACATCTTTTTGTCATTCACAATTTTTGTATGAAAAAAAATGCCTATTTTGGATAGGTGAAAAAATTTTTTGTTTACATATTATCTTCCATTTTGTCCCTTTTGCTTTCTGCACAAACCTATAATATTGAGCAATACACTGTCAGAGACGGACTTCTACACTCTTTTGTTAATGATATAATTCAAGACCGTAAAGGATATATATGGATAGCCACGGGTGGGGGGTTAAGCAAGTTTGATGGAATAAATTTTACAAATTACACCAAAAAGGACGGACTTAGCGATTACAGGCTTTTATCGTTGGCAGAAGATGATTATGGCAATATTTGGATAGGCTCTTCAAACGGTTTGAATGTATTTAGCAGAGATGCCATTTACACATTCTCATCCGGTATAAGGAACGTAATTGCAATGCAAAAGGCAATGGACGGGCAAATGTGGGTAGTATCTAATGCAGGAATAAAGAAAATCGGATTAGTCAACGGTAAATTTAAAGTCAGGGATTTGAACTTTTCTGTCGGAAAATTAAGCATTACAGATATTTTCCAAGACCGGAATACCAATACCTTTCTTTTGGAAACCTCTAAAAACAAGTTGATTGTAGGTGCAAATAACCATTTGTACATATACGATAAAGGAAAAGTCAAAAAACTTGATATTCCGTCCGGCTTAAATTTGTATTCGGGATGTAAATTGCCCGGAGACAAAATTGTTTTAGGTACCTCTAATGGCCTGTTCACACTAAAAAATGACAGTATAATTATTTTTCCTTTCAAAAAACTTAATGGGTTTCATGTACTTAAAATAAAATACCACAATTTAAAATTTTGGATGATAGGTTATTGGAATAATCCAAGAAAGTTATATGTGGTAAGCACTTCATTATCAGATGAAAATTACTTTTTGAAAATAAGTGACAAAAACGGACTGATAGATAAACCTACCTCGTTGTTTATAGACCACGAAAAAAATGTATGGGTCGGTTCCGTAGGAGGTTTAAGCGTGCTGAAAAACAAAGCATTCGTTACTTATACAACCAAAGACGGATTGGCAGGTAACAAAATATGGGCACTGCTTTATGACAGTACCGGAAACATTTGGGTAGGAACTATAGGACAAGGATTTTCCATAATCACAAAAAAACGTATTCTTAAATTTGATTCTTCTTCCGGATTACCGGATTTATATATTGCATCTGTTTTTCAATTAAAGGGAAACAATTATTTGATTGGTACGGGGAAAAAAGGATTGTTGGAAGTAAAATTTTTACCTGAAAAAGGCGAATGTATTTTCAAAAGATCCAAAACACAATTAGGCAAAGACAGCTTGAGAATAGATGCAATTTTAAAAGACAGATACGGTATATTATGGGTAGGCAGCAGCAAAGGTTTATTTTTTTCAAACAATAACGGAAAATCATTTTCTTACTATCCTCTGACAAATAAACAAGTCTTTGTCCAGAAACTTCATGAAATAAAAGACGGTAATATATTGGTAGGCACACGTTCCAGCGGCTTGTTTGAAATTTTACCGTCAGGCAAAGTAAAACATTTGTTGGGACAAAAAGAAAGATTTGGAGTTTCGTCAATCTGTACGGACATTTACGGAAATGTATGGATAAGTTCACTTGGACG
>JALTDM010000120.1 GCA_027074135.1 Bacteroidales bacterium | reverse complement strand
AAAAACAATCCTGCAAAATAAAACTCCGTACTTAAAAAAGAAAAAGCAGTACTCAAATTTATTTTCTTATTTTTGCAACATAAAAAATCATATATGAAAATATCCAACGAAAAATTTCTAAAATCGATTAGACTATTTCAAATAATTTTATTTTTGATAATGTCAACAGGTATTATTTATTTGCTGCTGACCGAAAAAAACGCTCAAACTTGGAATTACATAATTCTTATTGTAGCTGTTTATTTGCTTATCAATGTTTTTTTGCACATCAAAAAGTATCTTTACATTTCTTTTGAAGATGACGGTAAATTTCTAATTATCAAATTTTTCAACTCATTTATTTTAAATTCAGGCAAACGGAAAATCAGAATTCCTAAAAATTCATTAGTAAAATATGAACTAAAAAAAACTCCTCTACATCAAGATTTGATTTTATTTGTAAATACACAAAACGGACTTGCCAAATATCCACCATTAAGTCTTTCGGGACTTAATCAAAAAGAAATAAAAGAATTAACAGAATTCTTTGACTCGCTAACTAAGAAACAATAAGATGAACAGCCTCGCCACCGTTGATTATTTGGTAATAGCCTTATTTTTCATCATTTCGCTGGCAATTGGCTTGTACTACAGACAAAAAGCCTCCAAAAGTATCAGCAGGTTTTTCCTTGGTGGCAGGTCATTACCTTGGTATATTGCAGGCTTGTCAATGGTAGCTACCACTTTTGCTGCTGACACTCCTCTCGCTGTAACCGAACTTGTAAACAAAAACGGTATTTCGGGTAACTGGCTTTGGTGGAATTTTCTTATCGGTGGTATGCTCACTACTTTCTTTTTTGCAAGATTATGGCGCCGTGCAGGTATTTTAACCGAAATAGAATTTATCAAACTGAGATACGGAAACAACAAACCTGCAAGGTTTTTACGCTTGTTCAAAGCCCTCTACCTCGGACTCTTTGTAAACACACTGATACTTGCTTGGGTAAATTTAGCACTCATCACCATTTTGCAAGTGTTTTTCGGGATCGATTCCAAAGATATTTTTTGGTACGTAATCGGAGCAATGGCAATTGCCGCTTTTTATTCCTCGCTATCAGGACTAATGGGCGTAGCCGTAACCGATGCCATACAGTTCGTAATTGCCATAACTGGAGCAATTGTACTTGCCGTTTTTGTAATTGATTCTCAACAAATTGGCGGCATTTCCGGTCTTTTAGACAAATTACCACAAGGTGCCACAAATTTTCTACCTTCTTTTGGCAAAACAACCGGTGTAGCAACCACAATGACAATAAGCATAGGTGCAGTTTTAGCATATTTGGGTTTACAATGGTGGGCAAGCTGGTATCCGGGAGCAGAACCGGGCGGAGGTGGTTACATCGCACAACGGATGATGAGTACAAAAAGTGAAAAAGATTCATTTCTAGCCACATTATTTTTCCAGATTTTCCATTACATAGTCCGCCCATGGCCTTGGATTTTGGTCGGATTGGCAACAATAATCCTTTATCCTGATTTACCTGATGGCGAAAAAAGGCTCGGTTATATTATGACTATAAAAGACTTTTTGCCTGTCGGTGTAAAAGGTTTGCTCATCACATCTATTTTTGCAGCATATATGAGTACTATTTCCACGCATCTGAATTGGGGGGCAAGCTACATAGTAAATGATTTTATCATTCCGGTTTTCAAGCCAAAAGACAGCAAAAAGCAAGTAGCCATAAGCCGCTATGTTACAATAATAATAATGATACTCGGAGCTTATGCCACAACATTTGTAACTTCAATCTCGGAAGTATGGAAGTTTCTACTCGAATCCGGTGCAGGTCTCGGGCTTGTTCTGATTTTACGGTGGTATTGGTGGCGGATAAATATTTGGTCAGAAATAGCTGCAACATTTTCTCCATTTGTGTATTATTTTTTGGCAAAATTCATTCTGCATTACGAATTCCCGCAAAGTTATTTCTTTACAGTAGGGCTAACCACTCTGACTTGGATTGCCGTTATGCTGGTAACCACGCCTGATAAGTTTAACGTACTCAAAAAATTCATTGAGCAAGTTAAACCGGAAGGCAAATGGTCTCCTGTTTACAACAAAATAAATTTACCTCAACCCGCTTCAACAATAAAATATAATCTTGTAAATTGGTTCTCTGCCGTAATCGGTGCTTATACATTACTTTTTGCTATCGGGAAATTGATTTTTGGCTTTTATACGGAAGCAATAATCCTTACCGGTATAAGTACTCTTTCTTTTGCAGTAATGTACATCTTCATAAAAAAAACTACAAAAAATTAAAAATCTTAACCATTACCGCACGATTGTATCGTGTGGTTATCATATATGCAATTGTATCGCAATAAATTATCATAGTAGTATCTTTTGTAATGGAACACGACAGTAATAAAACTATTTTTAGTATTTACATGTCCTTAGGTAAAAAAGGCAAATACTCCCCGTCAACCCTGTGCATCGAATAAAAAACTTTTTCAACAAAACCCGGATACAATTTTTCTCCTTCTTCAATAAGTTTTTTCACTTTATAGCGGTTACTTTTATCCTCGTGCGGACAACGGCGTTCTTGTTCCTTGAAGTTCAAAATTTCAGCATACCTTTTAGCATCATTTTCCCTGATTTCAAGCAGTGGTCTGATTATATCAAATTCTCCGCCAAACATACTAAGAGAATACGGCAACGAACTCAAACGGTTACGAAACATCATATTCATAAAAAAAGTCTCCACTGCATCATCCATATTATGTCCGAGTGCAAGCTTACTACTACTTGTTTCTTTCATATACTCAAACAAAATCCGTCGCCTGTTGAACGAACAATAAAAACACGGATTTTTATTTCCGCCCGAAAAATCTATAGCTTCTTTATGATAAATAAATTTCACCCCCCTGCTCTCACAAAATTCCCGCAAATAAGCGGTATCCGAAAAATACTTGACACCTTCCAAATGAACATGTACGGCAGTAATTTCATATTTCACGGGCAAAACCTTTAACCTCTCCGCCAGAACATCAACAAGCATCAACGAATCTTTGCCACCCGAAAGTCCAACCAACACCCTGTCGTCACCTTTTATCAAACTATTTTTATTTATGGTTCGCCCGACTTTTTTCCTCAATTTATTTACAAATTTTGCCTCTTCTTTATTCATAATCTGTATTTGACACAAAAATACAAT
>JALTDM010000119.1 GCA_027074135.1 Bacteroidales bacterium | reverse complement strand
TTTTTATTAAATCACTTTCATTTTTTTTTGTTACTTTAGCAGGCTCAAATTTTGAAACTATGAAAAATAAGTCGTTCAAATTTTACAACAATCTGGTAGGTTGGATTGTTTTTGCAATTGCAGCATTCACCTATCTGTCAACTATTGAACCAACAGCAAGTTTTTGGGACTGTGGTGAATTTTTGGCAACCTCCTATAAACTTGAAATCGGGCACCCGCCCGGAGCACCATTTTTTATGCTCTTACAAAGATTTTTCTCTTTGTTTGCTCCCTCACCGGAACTAGTACCTAAACTCGTTAATTCAATGTCGGCACTTGCAAGTGCATTCACAATACTATTTTTATTTTGGACAATAACATATTTAGCAAAAAAAATTATTGTTCGCAACAAAGAAAAACTTACTACCGGAAATATTATAGCTATACTCGGCAGTGGTGTAGTAGGTGCTCTGGCATATACATTCACCGATTCATTCTGGTTTTCGGCTGTTGAAGCAGAAGTATATGCCACCTCTTCATTTTTAACAGCATTAGTTTTCTGGCTTATTCTCAAATGGGAAGATATTGCTGATGAAAAATATTCAAACAGACTATTAGTATTGATATCTTACATAATAGGTCTATCAATTGGTGTTCACCTGTTAAATTTATTGACAGTTCCAGCAATTGTATTCGTTTATTATTTTCGTAAATACAAACCAACAACCAAAGGTGTTATTATTACTTTTTTTCTTTCAATTATAATACTTGCCACAATAATGTATATAATTATTCCAGGAATCATTGTTGTAGCATCATGGTTTGAATTGTTTTTTGTTAATGTAATAGGACTACCATACCATTACGGAGTAATTATATATTTAATAGTGCTGGCAGCATTAATTATATGGTCCTTACGCTATACATATAAAAGGCGTAAAAAACTGTGGCATACAATTATATTAATGACAACAATGTTAATTATAGGATTCTCTTCATTCATTTTGATAGTAATAAGATCAAACGCTAATCCTCCATTAGATGAAAATAACCCTGAGGATGTTTTTTCATTGCTTGCATATTTGAATAGAGAACAATACGGAGAAAGACCTCTTTTATACGGTCAATATTATAATGCTCCATTAGACCCGGAAAAACCCTATACCCAAGGAGAGCCAATATATGATAAAAGAGACGGTAAATATGTTGTTGTCGGGTACAAACAAGAACCTAATTATGACAGTAGATTTTGCACATTTTTCCCAAGAATGTGGTCACCTCAAGCAAACCATGTCAGAGAATACAAAAGTTGGGCTAAAATAAAAGGCACTCCCATAAAAGTAGGAGATAAAGTTTTATATAAACCTACTTTCGGAGAAAACTTAAGATTTTTCTTTGTTTACCAATTAGGTCACATGTATTTCCGTTATTTTATGTGGAATTTCTCAGGACGTCAAAATGATTGGCAAGGTCATGGAAGTTTACTTAGAGGTAATTGGATTACGGGAATACCATTCATAGATAAAATTTTGGTAGGACCGCAAAACGGACTTCCATATAAAATGAGAACAAACAAAGCAAGAAATACATATTATATGCTGCCATTCTTGCTTGGACTCATAGGACTTTTATTCCATTGGAAAAATCACAAAGAAGACTTTTCAGTAGTATTACTCCTATTTTTCTATACAGGTATTGCGATTATAATTTATTTAAATCAATACCCCCTGCAACCTAGAGAACGTGATTACGCATATGTAGGATCTTTTTATGCATATGCAATTTGGATAGGATTGGGAGTACTTGCCATCTATGAATTTGCAAGTAAATACCTTAAAAATCCAGCAATTACAGCATCTCTGACAACCTTAATAACATTGCTTGCAGTTCCGGCAATTATGGCACATGAAAATTGGGATGATCACGATCGTTCCGGCAGATATACAACGCGTGATTTTGCAAAAGATTATTTAATGAGCTGCGATAAAAACTCAATATTATTTACCAATGGAGATAATGATACTTTCCCGTTATGGTATGTTCAAGAAGTGGAAGGCTTTAGAACAGATGTAAAAATAGTGAATTTAAGTTTGTTTAATACAGATTGGTATATCGATCAAATGAAACGAAAAACTTATGAAGCCGATCCGATACCTAACTCATTTACACACGAACAATATGCACACGACACGAGAGACTTAACACCTATTTTTGAAATAACAAAAGATTATGTGGATTTAAAAGAAGCGATAAACTTTGTAAAAAGCAATAATCCGAAAGCAAAAGTTGAGTTACAATCGGGAGATCAAGTAAATTATATGCCAACTAGACATTTTATATTAAAAATATATAAGGAAAATGCAAAAAAAGCAGGTACGGTCAATCCGAACATGCCGGATTCCCTCATACCTAATGAAATTAAGTTTTCACTACCGAAAAGTAAAAATTACATTATTAAAGCAGAATTAATGGTATTGGACATGTTAGCTCAAAACGAATGGGAAAGGCCTATATATTATGCTGTAACCGTATCAAGCGATAATTATTTGAATTTACAAAACTATTTTAGCATTGAAGGTTTAGCATATAGAATTACGCCATTCAAAACAACTAGCAATTCTCCGTTAGGATATGGCACGGTAAATACTGAAAAAATGTATGATAACTTGGTTAACAAGTTTGTTTGGGGTGGAATAAATAATCCTGATGTTTACCTTGATGAAAACAATATGAGAATGACAATGAACTTTAGAGCTAATTTCGATAGATTAGCTAATGCTCTGATACAAGAAGGAAAAAAGGATAAAGCAAAGAAAGCTTTGGATAAATGTTTAGAAGTAATTCCCGACAAAACTGTTCCATACGATATATTCTCACTTCAAATGGCAAGTTTATATCTACAATTGGGTGAAGACAGCACTGCTGTTCAAATTATGAAAACCATGAAAGAAAGAACAGAAGAAGAATTAAACTATTACGCGCAATTCAACAATGAACAAAAGAAAAACATTAAAAATGACATAAGAACATCTATGGGTATTTATCAAGAAATTTTCAGGATAGCTAATATGTTCAAGAAGAAAGAAATAACACAAGATATGCAAAATAAACTTATGTCATATTACCAAATCTTCGCATCAATTCAATAATTTTAATAAAACACAAAAAAAAGGTGGTAGGAAATCGATTCCTACCACCTTTTTTATTATACAAACACTATATGATGA
>JALTDM010000118.1 GCA_027074135.1 Bacteroidales bacterium | reverse complement strand
CTTTCAAAACACATATAATATAAAAAATTTTCAAAAATAATGTTGATGACCTTACTTTAAAATTCCTATTGCTTGTTATAAAAAAAGGAAGAGAAAATTTCTTTGATGCAATTTTTCGTAACTTTTATGCTCAATTTAATACTTTGAATAAAATCAAAGAAATAAATATTATTACAGCAATTCATCCTGACACTAATGTTGTTGAAAAAATAAAAACATTAGCGTACCAAATTATTCCAGACAATTATAAGATAAAAATTAATACACATCAAAATAAATCAATCATCGGTGGATTCATCCTTGAAATTGAAGATTACGAATTCGATGGAACAATAAAAAATAAATTACAAACAATAAAAAACGATTTGTTAAATACATCATACAAAATTAAATTGTAAAACTATGGGGAATATTAAACCATCAGAAGTATCAGATATATTAAAGAAAGAACTGGAAGGTGTTAACCTTAGAGCTGAGTTCAAAGAAATCGGCAAAGTCCTGGAAGTAGGTGACGGTATAGCACGTGTTTACGGATTATCAGAAGTTCAAGCTAATGAAATGGTGAGGTTCGAAGACGGTACAATGGGTATCGTACTTAACCTTGAAGAAGACAATGTGGGAGTTGTGCTACTAGGTAATGGCATAAACATAAGTGAAGGCGATACCGTTTACAGAACTAAACTTATTGCTTCAATAAAAGTTGGAGAATCCCTTTTAGGGAGAGTTATAAATACTCTTGGCGAACCCCTTGACGGTAAAGGTCCTATAGAAGGTAACTTAGTAGAAATGCCTCTCGAAAGAAAAGCTCCCGGTGTTATTTACCGTCAACCGGTAAAAGAACCACTCCAAACGGGTATTAAGGCTATCGACGCTATGATACCTATCGGTAGAGGACAACGTGAGCTTATTATCGGTGACCGCCAAACAGGCAAAACGGCTATTGTACTCGATACAATTATAAACCAAAGAGAAAATTACGAAAAAGGAGAACCGGTTTATTGTATTTATGTAGCTATTGGTCAAAAAGGTTCTTCTGTCGCAAATATTGCCAAAACATTGGAAAAATACGGTGCAATGGATTACACCGTAATAGTTGCAGCTAATGCTTCCGATCCTGCAGCTATGCAATTCTATGCACCATTTGCTGGTGCTGCTATCGGCGAATACTTCAGGGATACCGGAAGACACGCACTAGTAATTTATGATGACTTATCAAAACAAGCCGTAGCTTATCGTGAAGTGTCACTCTTGCTCAGAAGACCTCCCGGCCGTGAAGCATATCCCGGTGATATTTTCTATTTGCATTCTAGATTGCTCGAAAGGGCTGCTAAAATAATAGAAGCTGATGAAGTGGCAAAACAAATGAATAACTTGCCGGAACAAATTAAAGATAAAGTAAAAGGTGGAGGTTCTCTTACTGCGCTTCCGATCATAGAAACCAAAGCCGGTGATGTTAGTGCATATATCCCGACCAATGTAATTTCTATTACCGACGGACAGATATTCCTTGAATCTAACTTGTTCAACGCAGGTGTACGCCCTGCTATCAACGTAGGTATATCAGTGTCACGTGTAGGTGGTAACGCCCAAATCAAGGCAATGAAAAAAGTTGCCGGTACATTGAAACTCGACCAAGCTCAATACCGAGAATTGGAAGCATTTGCAAAATTCGGTTCTGATTTGGACGAAACTACAAAGGCTGTAATCGAAAAAGGTGCAAGGAATGTTGAAATCTTGAAACAACCGCAATACAAACCTGTACCGGTAGAAAAACAAATTGCTATTATTTTTGCAGGTACACGCGGATTGTTATTAGATATCCCCGTAAACAAAATTCAAGATTTTGAAAAAGAGTATATTGAATACCTTGAAAAAAATAATCAAGATATCTTGGAAACATTAAGGAAAGGGGGTATCAACGAAGATATAGAAAACAAGTTGACAGAAATTGTAAAGAAATTGGCAGTTAAATATAAAAATTAGTAGATGGCAACTGCAAAAGAAATAAAACAACGGATAGTTTCAATAAAAACAACAATGCAGATTACCAGTGCGATGAAACTGGTAGCTGCAGCAAAGCTTCGTAAGGCACAAAATGCTATTTGGCAAATCAGACCTTATGCAAATAAACTTCAGGAAGTTTTGCAAAATGTTTCTTCCGGCTTGAGCGAAACCGACGGTAATCCGTATTCAATACAAAGAGAAATAAAAAAAGTACTACTTGTTGTAGTTAGTTCAAACAAAGGGCTTTGTGGTGCTTTCAACAACAATGTAGCAAAAAGAACCATGGAACTGATTGATAATGAATACAAAAATTACGACATTGAAATAATTACTGTAGGTAAAAAAGCCGGTGAAATATTAAAACATAAAGGTTACGCAAATCTTGTAAAAGAAAATTATGACAGTATTCTTTCTAAAAAACATATCCAATACAACGATGTAGCCGAGATAGCACAAAAAATAATGAACTACTTTGCCGAAGGTAAATATGATTTGGTTAAAATAGTTTATAACAGGTTCAAAAATGCGGCTGTTCAAATTCTCACGGTAGAACAATTCTTGCCTGTGAAAATAGAACAAGAAGAAACAAATGCCGATTATATTTTTGAACCTAGCATGGAATATATAGTAAATCACATTATTCCAAAGGCATTGAAAATACAGTTTCACAAATGTGTGCTGGACTCCTTGGCAGCAGAACACGGTGCACGTATGACAGCTATGCATAAGGCAACTGATAATGCAAAAGAATTGGTTAAAGAATATACATTGCAATACAACAAAGCAAGACAAGCAAGTATTACAAATCAAATTCTTGAAATTTCTTCGGGTGCAGAAGCTCTCAAAAATAAAAATTAGTTAAATTTGCATCCGCTTAAAGACCGAGTAGCTCAGCTGGTAGAGCAACAGACTCTTAATCTGTGGGTCCAGGGTTCGATTCCCTGCTCGGTCACAATATTAAGGTTGTCTTAAAAGGCAGCCTTTTTTGATTATATACTAACTTTTATACGTTGAGAAATTACAAGTAGGGGCTGTCCAAAAAAAGGGCAGCCTTTTTTTTATTTGCTAATTTGTAGTTATGCGTGTATTAAAAAAGAAAAAGTTTTGAATTAAGCTTTCTTTTATTTTTTACAAAATTTTGTTTTAAAAATTGCAAAAAACAAAAATTTCACGGATAATAAAGTAATCTTATCTGTTTTATATCCTATTTTTAACATCCACAA
>JALTDM010000117.1 GCA_027074135.1 Bacteroidales bacterium | reverse complement strand
ATTGCAAGGGTTTTAATGTCTGTATCTAAATTTGGATTATCAGGTGTTAATTCTTTAAATTGTAACTTTACAAAATAACTCTCATTTTGTGGTGTTAATCCACTTGATTTTACTACAAAATGAAAAATTCCCTTGCTAAAACTATTTAAAAAATATACTCTTAATTGTTCTTTTGCTCTTTTTATTCTTTCAGGGTCTGTATATTCGTAAGCATTTGCAACGGTTAAATTGTTGTGATAAATAGATACAACTTTTTTTAATAAAGTTAAGTGCTGTTCTATTGTTAATGGAGTTTTTTTTCTATTTTGGTTATGTCTATAAGATTTTTCATAAGTATTTTTTTTATGTTCTTTTGCCTTATCCAATAAATAAGATGTCTTTTTTACTTTTGAAACTTGCGAAACTTTTTTTATTTTCATATTAGCCCTTGATTTTTATTGTTTTGCTGTGCCATTTCTTTTTCTATTTGCTCCATTTTATAATTATGTAATTTTATAACTATATTTGTATCTAAATCCCCAATCTCTGGTAATGGAAATTCATTTAATATTTTAATATAATCTTCATCACTCAAAAAAAAAAGAAGTCAGTATTTATTGCTAAATAACTATTATTAGAAACTAACGAAACATTTTCTAATTCCACTAAACAATCAATTTGTGCTACACTAACTTGCGATATAAGTGCATTTAAAGCTCTTATATTTTCTCTATGTTCTTTTGTGTCTGGTGTCCCTAAAATAGTATCTATACCCTCTTTTATTCCTTTTTTACAACTCCCAGCCATTATATAAACACTTAACAAATCTGTGTCCTTTTTTAAATAACAATATTTTTCACATTCAATAGCTTTTTGTAAAGTAATATTTAAATTACTAAATCTATATCCCCCAATTTCAATTATTTTCTCTTCATAATTTGGTTCTTGTGATAAAAAATCTTTTACCGTTAAACTATCGGTTAACAAAGGATTTTCAAATTGTTCTAATAAATAATTTAACATTATAGAATAGCTATCTTGTAATAATAGGTTATATATTTGCTCGTCATCTAATGTTGTAACTTTACTAATAAAATATGCAAAAAATTCATAAGTATTCATATTTTTAGTTTCTCTTTTTAATTCTAAACTCTCTTTAAAAGTAAGCATTTTGCCTTTAAAATTTAACTCATTAAGTGTATAATACTTTTTCATTCACTTCCTTTAAAATATTTCTTTTATTGTTTCCCAAGCAGTTAAAGGGTTTGGATTTGGAATAACTTCTATTATATCCCCTGTTGTTTCAATATCTTCAAATTTTTTAAATGTTACTGATAGTTCTTGAATACTTCCACCGTCTGAACTATAATCAATAGTAATATTTCCGTCAAGTAAAAAAATTCCACTAAATAATTCTCTTTTCGTCCAATATCCGTCAAGTGAATAAGCAGTGATTTTAAAATTATATTCACTTGGTAATAATGAACTTCCGTCTTTTGGTAAAATAGGTTTCCCGTTTTCGTCTAATACAAAATAATCTTGTAAATTGTATCCTAAATGTTGCTTAAAATCTGTTATTTTAAATGGATTTCTTTTTGCTCTTTTATAAATTAAAAAATCTAAAAAACTTACACTTGTTTGGTCAGAAGTTGTATAAGCTGAAAGATTATATAAAACTATATCTAAATTAGTGAATTCTACTTCATCAAAATAGGGTAAAGCTTGATTTCCTATTGCACTATATTGCACTTGTTGCCCTTGATATTGAAAACTAAAACTTTTTACTAATTCGTGTGGTATAGGTATTTTCTTATTTGGTTTTAGCATAGTTATTTCTAATTGGTATTGGTCGTTCCATTGTCCATTTTGTAATAAAGTATTGTAATGTTGTATATATTCTTTATACACACCTATATCTATTTTATCTAACATTTTTAATCCCTATCGTTTGTAACGGTGCTTGTAACACTTATAGAATATTTTTTACTCAATAAGTCTTCTATTTCTTGGTAATTCGTTTGTGGCACTTCAAAACCTTGAATACCTGCATTTTTTAATAACATATTATTTTTTAAACTTGTTTGAAGTATTACAAATTCACACACTTTTATAAAATCAGCTGAGTAATTTGTATCTAAATCAAAATTTGTATATTCTTTTGGCTCAATAAATACATACATTTCATTATTTATAACCGACTGTTTAGTTTTCATTTTAACTTTAAAGTCGCCTATTTCTCTTTTTAATTCTTCAATAGCTTCATTATATGTTTTATCTGATAAATCTAACTCAACTTTTACTTTTACTTTACCGAAGAATATTAAGCAACTTTGTAAAAAAACAAAATTCTCTTGCTCGTCTGTTAATATTTCGCTCGTGTTTGTTACTGCTATTCTATATAGTTCTGTTAATTGCATTTTTAAGCCTTAAAATAATTTTTTTACTACTGGATTATCAAGTGCATTCACAATAGCTGACCCATAAGCCCAAGCTCTTTGTGCTGTATTTGGTATATAATGTCCTGTTGCTGTTATAGTTAATTCTAACGGTTCCGTTGTATCTGTTACACTTGCTTGTGGTAAATCTTCAAATGATATTGTAGTCGCTGCTAATTGACCCCATAACTGCATATCTGTTAATATTCTTCCCATAAAAAAGTTTAACTCTAAATTCCCATTTTTACCCTCTAATAAAATCGTTTCAATTAAAGTTTTTACTAATAAACTATCTTTTTCATTAAATGATATTTGAATGGTGTTCTCAGTTTGCACATAATTTGGAATAGATGTTTTTACTCCCCTTGTAACTAATTGCACTGGCTCATCATTTTTTATAGCTGGTAATCCACTAACTTTTACAAAAAAAGTTAAAAGTTCATATCCTGAAATATACATAATTAAATCACTTCCAAGAGTATTTTTACCTAAAAATTTACCTGCTGTTACAAAAGTTTTATTTAAAAATAATCTTGTGTTAAAAGACTTTAAAGTAGATATAAAACTCATATAATTATCCTTTTATTTTATAATGATAATTATATCATAAGTTTTATTGTAGAAGAAAAGGAAGTTATTTTAATCCTAACTTACCTTTTAAGTTGCTTCTCTTTTCTTTTGTAGGTGGAAAATAATGACCTTTTAAAGTAAAGCTTAAATTCATTGGAGCTGTTCCTGCTTCTGTATCTGCTTCTGGATAATCTCCATTATGAATACTTGCATATTGTAATTTACCCCATAACTTCATATTTGTTATATCTCTACCAACCCAA
>JALTDM010000116.1 GCA_027074135.1 Bacteroidales bacterium | reverse complement strand
TAACACGGCCTGATGAGGGCGCTACGGTTGAACCTAAAGGTCCGTTTGCTATTATCACCTTGTTGTCTTCGGATAACGGATCGGTTTTTGGGTCAACCTCTTCCATCATAACACGCGTGCCGTAGCCGCGCCCGCCTATATATTTTTTAGACCAGGGCTCATTCATATTTTCAATTTTAATGCTGTTATTTGCAAGATTAACTCGTAAAATTTTTCCCATATATCCGCCGGATATCATATCAACCTCCTAAATGTGCAGCTTGCGCTGTATTTTTATATTGAACTGCCGTCCTATTTTGTTTATCCATAACCATATCTTCAACATCTGAAAAAGTCAGAGCCTTTGCAGAACAAACCTTTACGCATTCAGGGTCTCCGCCGCAAAGATCGCACTTTATTATCTCCTTGGCTGTATGGTTAAGCTTTATAGAGCCCCACGGACAGGCAATAATGCACTGTTTGCAGCCTATACATTTGTTGGAGTCAAACTCGACAACGCCGTTTTGAATATTTTTGCTCAAAGCATGCGTAGGACATACGCCGACGCAATACGCTTCATTGCACTGAGTGCAAACGGACGGTATGAACACAAGATCATCGAGAAATTCACTTATTTTTATACGCGAATCCAAGGGATTAAACAAATCTGTATGCTTAAATGAGCAGGCATACTCACATGCCCTGCAGCCAGTGCATTTCTCAACATCCAGCATAAGCACTTTCATATATCACCTCCAAAACTCTTTTATAATAATCTATGAACTTAATTACTGCATGTCAATAAAATAAAACAATAAAAAATACAAATAAATAAAAACACTTGATATATATAAACTTTTTTATTAATATATAGTGAGAATTGAGTTATAAATAATATTTTATTAAGGAGGTGCAGCTATGTATAAACGTTTGGTTATATTTTTCAGTATTTTTTTATTTTTGGCAACATTCGGCATATCCAAATCATTCGCAGCGAGAAACTACATAATAGCAACAGCAACACCGGGCGGCACGTATTATCCTGTGGGAGTGGCCATAGCAACATTAATCAGCATGAAATTAGCAAAAAAGGGCATAACGGCAACCGCTATAACATCAGCAGGCAGCGGAGAAAATGTTCAGCTGCTTAAAAATAAGGAAGCAGACTTTGCTATACTTCAGGGATTATTTGGATCTATGGCATACAACGGAAGCGGAGTTTACAAAAAACCCCAGAAATATTTCTATTCCGTAACATCCCTTTGGCCCAATGTCGAGCATTTTTCCCTGCTCAGCAAATATGCGAAAACCGGCAACATAATGGATCTAAAAGGTTTAGATGAAAGATTCTCTATAGGTAAAAGAGGAAGCGGAACGGAAGGTTCAGGTAAAACTATCCTTTCTGCCTTGGGTATAAAGGTAGGCAAAGATATAAAACCTGTATATCTTGGATATAATCAAAGCGCAGATGCTATGATGAACGGCAGAATTGCGGGAGCAAATACGCCTGCAGGTCCTCCTGTTGCCGCAATAGTGAGACTTTTTGCAAGAGCCGGAGCCGACAAAGTCAGAGTATTGAATTTTACGGATGCGCAAATTAAAAAAATAGACTCAAATTACGATGTCTGGTTCAGATATGTCATAAAACCCGGAACATATCCTGGACAAAAAAAAGCTATCAATACGATAGCGCAGCCTAATTTTCTGGCTGTCAGAAAAGGTCTGCCCAAAAAAGATGTATACACAATAGTTAAGACAATCTATGAAAATCTGCCTTTCCTGCATAATATACACAAAGCAACATATTACATAAAACTTAATAGCGCTATAAGCGGGCTGCCTGTTCCGCTTGCACCGGGTGCTGCAGAATATTATAAAGAACGAGGAATTAAAATACCTGGAAAACTTTTAAAAAAGTAATCTAAGTTATGACATCAAAGAATGCGGATGAATTAAAAGAAAGCGAAGCCGGATCTGCAATATTAATAAGAAATCCCGATAAGCTGGGGTTTTTAGGCAAAATCGTCAATGCGATGAGCGTCATATTGGCGCTCTTTTCCTTTTGGTTTAATTCATTCGGTGTTATTTCCGAGCTTCACCAAAATGCTATATTCTATTCATTTATATCTTTTATAGCTTTCATACTCTATCCGACATCTAAAAAATTTCATAAGCAAACCCTTTATTTAGATGTAATTTTGGGAACATTAGCTTTTCTGGGCGGTATGTATATAGTATTTTTCGAAAATACTATTCATGTAAGAAATGAGGTTTTAATCCTTAGAGATATGATTATCGCCGCTATAGCCGTTATTCTGCTTATAGAATTATCAAGAAGAGTTGCAGGTTATGTTATACCCTTCCTGGCCATACTCTTCAGTTCATATGCTCTATTTCTTGGGAAATACATGCCGCCCGGTATGTTTAATTTTAGAGGCGTTCACATTTCAACATATCTTTATCGTATGTATTTTACAACGGACGGTATATTCGGATATATCGCGACTATAGCCTCAACTTATGTATTTTTATTTATAATGTTTGCAGCGTTCTTCTTAAAAAGCGGGGCGGGGGATTTTATTATAGAAATCGCTAAAGCTACACTCGGCAAAACCGTCGGCGGTCCGGCCAAGGTTGCGGTGCTCGCAAGCGGACTAATGGGATCAATTACGGGAAGCTCCGTTGCCAATGTCGTCGGCACAGGCTCTATTACAATACCGCTTATGAAAAGAATAGGCTTTGCACCGGAATTTGCAGGCGGAGTTGAAACATCGGCTTCAATAGGAGGCCAAATGATGCCGCCGATTATGGGTGCGGGAGCCTTCGTTATGGCCCAATGGACTCAAATTCCATACACGACAATTATAGGAGATGCTTTTATACCTGCGGTTATGTATTATCTTGGTGTTTTATTGAATGTTCATATAAGAGCTAAAAAATCAAATTTGCTGCCGCTTGAAGATAAGGATATACCTAATCTTAAAGACGTTTTAAAAAGGGGCTGGCACTTCCTTGTGCCGATAATTGTTTTAATCGTGCTGCTTGTTATAGGATATACACCCACGTATGCAGCCATAATAAGCATCGTATCCGTGGTAGCTGCAAGCTGGATAAGAAAAGAATCCCGTATGGGCTTTAAAGAGATATATAGTGCAATGATTTTCGGCGTAAGAAATACCGTAGCTACGGGTGTCCTTCTTCTCATCGCCGGAATCATCGTCGGAATAATAACACTGACGGGACTCGGCATAGCACTTTCTATAGTAGTTACATCAC